>CAZMNI010000068.1:0-9860 GCA_964567615.1 uncultured Chryseobacterium sp. | reverse complement strand
GGGTCGGGCGTTTCCCACACGTGGACGAAGGAGGCGGCGAGGTTGACCAAATCATCCAAATCCGTCAAGTAGATTTCATTCACTCCGGCGAGCATGGCCAGGGCCCACTCGACGGCAGCTGTGCAGTCGCCTCCGAAGCTCGAGACCGTGAATGCGTCAATGTCCAGCGCGATCTCCACACAGCCTGCAGTGGACCTGTTCCCCGCAGCACGTGGCGGTCGCCGCACCGGTCGCCGCTCCTGCAAGGCCTCCTCCGCTGCTTCAGTGGCGCAAGAAAACGTCAGGTCGTGGTTCGCATCAGCCACCCGGAAAAACGCGTACAGGCTGTCCCGGATCGACGCAAGTTCAAATTGTTCGCCGCCGAGCCGAAACGTCCCGATTGCGCGGTCTTGCATCAAAACGAATGTCCCACTCGCACCGGCGGTCCGCACGCGGTATGCAATCAAACGCGGCATATACCGCTCGCGACGAAACCCGTCGCGTCCGGTTCGTCCGATTTCAAAATCAGCCGTCCATGCTTGAAACTGTTCCAGTTCGAGTAGTACAGAATCACCTGCGAGCCCCGGGAGAACCAACTGAAATCGTTCAGGACGCTCTGACCGGAGCCTGTCGAAATTTCCTCGTTCGAACACCGCCCCGACTGCCGCTTCAGCGGTACGTGTGGGCCGATCTGCTGAATCCAGAACTACGGCGCGCAACGCAACGGGAAGGTGTGGGGCGGCGACTGCCGCGCCGCAGACTCCCCCCGCCCATCCGACCCACAAGGCAATTGCAAAACCGCGAAGATTCACACTTCAATATACGAAACAAAGCGACTTAAATCGCGGATTTATGGACAGGGCAATCCGAAAACCCCCAACATCAGGAGCAAATCTCCCACGTTCGTGATTCCGTCTTCATTCGCATCTCCGGGACATGGGGGCTCGTTGCAGCCGAAGTCACCCAGAAAGACCAGGACATCGGCGACCGTCACCTGCAAGTCACCCGTGAGATCGCCGGTGCAGTCGATGCAGGAAGTGAATTCGCATGTGCCATTGTCCACGGTAGCCCCTGGGTCGTAATTGCAGGCAAACAGGTCCGTACAACCGGTGCAAGAAGCATACTCGCAAGAACCGTTTTCTGCCGTCGCCGTGTAGTCGTAGTTGCACGCGGCCGGATCGGTGCAACCCGCGCAACTTGTGTACTCACAGCTGCCATCGTTCAAGGTGGCTCCTGCGCTGTAGTTGCATGCGGTGGGTTCCGTGCATCCAAGGCAAGAGGTGTACTCGCACGAACCGTCGTCTGAAGTGGCGGCAGGGAAGAAATTGCAGGCGGTAGCATCGGTGCACCCCGACGGGTTCAATGCGATGCAGAGATTGTACAGCCAAACCTGAACGGTGATTGAAACTTCGGGGGAGAAGGTCCATCCGTTCAGTACGCGGATGTTCCATATGCCCGAGCCAGACGGTTGGGAATTGAGCGATACCGACGCAGCGTAATTGCCGCTGTTTGTAGAGTTCCATGCCGAAGGCCAAAATCCACTTTCAGCGCATCCCGTGGGAACATCAAACCCACCGATGCGTAAGCATGTGCCATCCGGTGCCTCGAGCAACAAAGCCAAATCACGTGGCCGCATGGTCGAACCGTTTGGGTTGGAAAATGTCAGCAGCACGGAAGCCGCTGCGAGGTAACCGACCCCGGAAAGGGTCACACCTACAGATTCTCCACCACCCAGATTTGCCGTCAAGGGCACGAACGCAGCACACGAACATGGGCCGCCGCCGGGTGCAAAGAAGCAGGAACCATCGTCCACAGTATTTCCTACTTCATAATTGCAGGCATTCGAATCCGTGCACCCTACGCAACTTGTCCCATCTCCTGCGCAGACCCCGCAAGCATCGAACACATCGCAACTGCCGTTATCCACCTCCGCGTCAGGGTCGTAATTGCAGTATGAAGGGTCGGTGCAGCCGTATACTTGGCAATTTGTTTCGAAAGGCGCACAACCGCCGAGGCAGGATGCATTGTTCACACCGGGTATCAGCGCATAGAACTCGCATGTCGGATGAAAAACCAAATCCACAGAGCCCCCGGAAATCGCGTGGCAGTAACTCATGATGGTGCCTGCTGACGGCACTGGAGTGTCGCCACCGCCGCACGTTCCCTCGTAATAATAGCAGTGGTCAATGGGCCCACCGGGCCAACCACACCAATGGGTGTGGTTCGAACCGAAGTTGTGACCGAGTTCATGAGCGACCACATTCAGATTCCAGCTGTAGCTGGTAGTACTGTAGGAAGTCGTCGAACTCAAGTATGCGCTGAAGCCCGCACCATAGCTGGGTGAACAGAGTACATTCAGATAGGCGATGCCTCCGGTGCCGGTATCGGGCCTGCGGGTGAGCAGGTGGACCAAATCCCTTTCAACGCCATTGAGTGCTGGATTCGTAAGCCACTCGAGACGAAAGGCATCCAGCATAGCTCCAGCGTTTCCGCTTATTCCTGCAAATGGCTCCGGCGTTTCCCATACGTGAACGTAGGTAACCCCGAGCGAGACCAAGTCATTCAATTCAGTGAGGTAAATTGAGTTGACACCTGCAGCCAGGGCGAGCGCCCACTCGACGGCGGTGTAGCACTGGTTCCCGAAGAGCTGGTAGGTATAATGGTCCACATCAAGGGCTAATTCCAGGCATTCCGTTACTGATGACCTGGCGGCGTTGGCTGCTGCCCGAACGGGAAGCGGTGGACGGGAATGTTCACCCGGGGTTGCATCGGATTCTACTCCGCAGCTGAAAGGACGCTCGTCCTTGATGTCTGCTAATGCGAACACCACATGCCTGCCATCTGCACCATCTTTGATTGGAACACAATCGAACATCTTTCCGCCGATGCGCAGCGATGCGATGACCACATGCTCCATCAGCACAACGGTGCCGCTGGCGGATAGGGTGGAATCGCTGTGTGCGCCGCGCACGCGAAACGTTTGCAGAAGCGGAGAATAGGCTTCTTCTCGGTAGCCATCGCGCCCAGAACGACCGATTCGGAATCCAGTTGCCACTGGTTCGAATTGTTCCAAGGCCAAAACTTCGTGTGTACCGTCGGGCAAAGTAACCGGCAAGAGGAAGTGGCGTGGTGAGCGTTCGCGGAGTGCGCGAAAAGCAGCAACATCGAGTCGCAGGCCGAGGGCTGAACCAGCGGCATGGGTGGGCAGTTCCTCTGCTGCCAGAGAATCAGGGGCGAATAGCACCACGGGCCCGACTGCATCGTGACAGTCTGCTGAGCCGGTTTGGCCAAAAGCGGACAGCGCAAAAGCGCATAAAAAGAAACAGATGCCGCGCATGATGTAGGGAAGTTAAGCGGAATTCGCTCAACGTCTGTCAACCGTAACCTTTCGTGCACGGTGCGCGTACTTCCCGCAAACTGGAAAAAGGAGCGCACCATGACGATGCAAAATCGAAACGCTTGTACGCGTTGTTTTTCGCACGAAGCGACAAAAAAGTTCGACGGAGCGCCCATAATGCGGGGCTCTTTCCATACCTTTATACTGAATAGGACCTTCGCCCAAATGAATCACGTCACCACCTTCGTTCAATCGGTCGTCCTGCTGCTCCTCGTGGGCATGGGAGTTTGGCAGCCTGCGGCTGCCCAAACCACCTACCCTTACCTCTCCCACGAAGTATTCGCCACTTCGACCTACGGGACCACGTACAGGGTGTATGTGAATTTCCAAAACGCAAACGACCGCGTCGGCGCTGTGTTCGCTCAGACGAACATGTCAACTGGGGTTATTGATGAATTGTCGATTGCCACAACTACGTCGTTTTACCAAAACTCCACTGCGGGGATCGTCAACTTTGGCGACCAGGTCAGCACGTTTTTGCTGCCGCTTGTTCCGGGGTTGCAATACGACAGTTGGTTCACTATCGGCGTGTCAAATTCGAGCGAAGGTGTACTGGGTACCATCGCAGGGATGACCACTGCCCTGGCCACCTTCAACACGGGTTCGGGCTTCACTCTGAACGACGGCACATGGACGGTGACTGGAGCGAACCAGCTTTCGACGGCTCCTGCCTTCTGCGTTGCGGGGTCCGACCTCAAGGTTTTGCTCGGTCAGTTCACAGTGACCAACGCTGCCGGTGGAGGTGCAGGGCATCTTTCATTGAATTTCAATGTGCAGTGGTTCCCGCACAACGCAGGAATCGGGGGAGAAGTGAGGACGTTCGATTTGGCGATCAATACGGCTTCGGGTGCGGGCGTCCCTGGCTGCACAACTCCTACCGCTTGCAATTTTAATCCAGCTGCCACGACGAACAACGGCTCATGCATCGTCCCGGGGCCGTGTGACTCGTGTTCCGGCGGTGCGCTGGTGGACGGGGATGCCGACAACGACGGGGTATGCAACGCGAATGAAGTCGCAGGGTGCACAGTTAGCACGGCGTGCAACTACAATGTGTTAGCGACAGAAAACAACGGATCCTGTGTCTTTGCCTTCGGCTGTGACAGCTGCGCAGGAGGTGCGGTGGTAGATGGGGACGCGGACAACGACGGGGTGTGCAATGCAAACGAAGTTCCAGGTTGCACCATTTCTACAGCCTGCAACTACAACTCGGCTGCCACGGACAACAATGGAAGTTGTCTGGTAGCTACGGGGTGCGACTATTGTTCAGGCGGGGCGGTGGTGGATGGGGATACGGACAACGATGGAGTATGCAATGCGAATGAAATCGCGGGCTGCACCACGGTCGGCGCTTGCAATTACAACGCAGCAGCCACGAACAACAACGGATCGTGTGTGTTCGCAACGGGCTGTGACTCTTGCTTCGGTGGAGCAGTCGTGGATGGAGACACCGACAACGATGGGGTGTGCAATGTGAATGAGATTCCAGGATGCACGGTCTCCACGGCGTGCAACTACAATGCTGCTGCAACCGATAACAACGGCTCGTGTGTCTCCGCTTCCGGGTGCGATACCTGCGGCGGCGGTGCTGTCGTAGACGGCGACGCTGACAACGATGGGGTCTGCAATGCGAATGAAATTGCAGGTTGTAAGATTGCCACCGCATGCAATTACAATGCTGCTGCGACGGACACGAACAACAGCCTGTGCATCTATGCAACGGGATGTGATTCTTGCAGCGGGGGTGCAGTCGTAGATGGGGATGCAGACAACGACGGGGTCTGCAATGCAAATGAGGTTGCTGGTTGCAAGATTGCATCGGCATGCAACTACAATGCTGCTGCGACGGACACAAACAACAGCCTGTGCGTGTATGCTACCGGCTGCGACACCTGCGGTGGCGGGGCAGTCATCGATGGCGACTCCGACAACGATGGGGTCTGCAACGGAAGTGAAGTACCCGGGTGCATGGACAGCAGCGCATGCAACTACAACAGCGCTGCCACAGACAGCAATGGCTCGTGCACATTTGCCTCTGCAGGATACACCTGTGCGGGGACATGCGTGACCGACACCGACGGGGACGGAGTCTGCAATGCATTCGAAGTGGCGGGCTGCACCGTTGTTACTGCGTGCAATTACAATGCAGCGGCAACCGATGCGAACAACGCAACGTGCATCTACCCGCCGGCAGGAGGCAACTGTGCCGGAACCTGCACCGGGGACTGGGATGGAGACGGTGTGTGCAATAACGTGGAAATCGCGGGCTGCATGTCGTCGAGTGCGACGAACTACAACCCGGCTGCGACCGATGACAACGGTTCGTGTGTTTGGACCTTTGCCCCATTCCAAGGACTCACCTATGAGCGGATTGCCGTCAATGGTGTTGCTGGAACATCGACGTACCGCGTGTATGCGGAGTTTACCTCAAATGCGGTTCAGGTGATTGCTGCCTACGGTTCGAAGAACCTCGGTGCAGTTCCGCCCGTGAATGAGCCATGGTCCATCAGTTCGACGGAACCGTTCTACCAGAATCCGGCGGGCTCCCTGCTCTCGGACAACATCATTCCCTCGTTGTATCCCATTGTTCCCGGGTTGCAGTTCGACACCTGGCTTGCGTTGGGTGGAACCCCGGGGGTGCCGAGCAGTGTTTCGCTGATTCAGCCGCCTTCGAATCCGTTCAACGCGTTCGCATCTACAGGCGGCAACGTGCTCGTGGACGATCCGGTCGGCGCTACGCTTTACTATTTGCCCGGTTCTTCACCGTCAGCCTACCCCGTAGGTGGAAAACTGTTGATAGGCCAATTCACCACAGGTGGGGTCGTGAGCTTGCGGTACAATTTCCAAATGTCCCTGAACAACATCACCTACCGCATTACGGATGTTGAATTGCAGTTCCCGGAACAAGGGCCAGGGTGCATGGACGCAACCGCGTGCAACTTTGACCCGGCAGCAACGCAAGACGACGGTTCGTGCCTGTATCCTTCGACCACCTGTCGGAACTGCAGTGAGGCGTGCGTCCTCGATGTGAATGCGGATGGGGTGTGCGATTGCGAAGTCGTGTTAGGCTGCATCGATGCCGCAGCAGCGAACTTCAATGCTTCGGCAAACACGGACAACGGTTCCTGCTTGTATGCCGGTTGCCAAGTGGATTTTACGGCGTGCAACTACGACCCGACCAGTGACCTCGATGACCCAACTTTGTGCCAGTACCCAGCGCCTTTCTGCGATTGCGATGGGGATTGTGCCGTTGGGGATTACGAAGGTGATGGCGTACAAGAAGTGAATGAAGTTGAGGGGTGCACGTCGGCATCTGCCACGAATTTCAATTCGGCTGCTACCAACGATGATGGAAGCTGCATCTGGTCACCGGATTTGTTCCAAGGCTTGACCTACGATGTGACCCTGAATAGTGTCCCTGGATTTACCACTTACCGGGTTTACGCAACCTTTTCGGGTGCTGCTGAAGTGATTGCCCTCTTTGGGGGCCAAACACCCACCGGTGGCGGCGCAGGGTATCCGTGGCGGCTACAGACCACCGGACAATTCTACCAAAACACGGCAGCGGGCGCGGGCACCGCGAATTTGGTCAATCCTTTGCTCTATCCATTCTTCCCCGGCTTGCAATATGACAGCTGGTTTACCATCGGATCGGAACCCGGCGAGCCGACAGACTTGGCGGTGGCTTACATGAGTGGACCGACCGGTGCGCTTGCCCAGTGGAATACATCTGGAACATTTAGCACGAATTCCGGGGCCGTGTTTGTCACACCAGGCAGCGCCCTAGACCAAGGTGCCACCGATGCTGAAGGTCGTGTCCTCATCGGACAATTCACCACGAATGGTGTGGGCTATGGCATCTTCAACTTGCAATACCTCGACGGAAGTGGTAACCCTCACATCGTTTACGACGTGGAAATCATCTTCCCGCCGATGAGTCCAGGGTGCCAAGACCCGACCTCCCTTACCTACGATGCAGACTCGAATTTCCCGGATCCTAGTTTGTGTGTATTCCCAGGGTGCACCGATCCGGATGCGTGCAATTACGATGATGATGCAAACCTTGAAAATGGGTCGTGTATCCTTCCGACGGGCTGTGAAACGTGCAGCGGTGCAACGGACGGCACGGGTACTGTCGTGGACAACGATGCGGACAACGATGGGGTTTGCAATGCGGATGAAATCGCAGGATGCCAAGTCTCCACCGCGTGCAACTACAACGCGGCAGCAACAGATCCAGGCGTGTCGTGCATCTATGCCATTGCCGCAAACTGTGAGGCATGCAGCGGTGCTACGAATGGCACTGGAACCGTAGTAGATCAAGATGCGGACAACGACGGCATCTGCAATGCGAACGAGATTCCGGGTTGCCAAACCCCATCCGCCTGCAACTACAATGCGGCAGCGACGGATCCCGGTGTGACGTGCGCCTTCGCTGTTGCAGCGAATTGCGAAGCATGCAGCGGTGCAACGAACGGTACCGGTACGGTCCTCGATTTGGACGCAGACAACGACGGTGTGTGCAATGCGAATGAGATTCCTGGTTGTCAGGTTTCCACGGCCTGCAACTACAATGCGGCAGCGACGGATCCGGGTGTGACCTGCACATTCGCTGTCGCAGCGAATTGCCAGGCCTGCAGTGGGGCGACGAACGGTACAGGTATCATTTTGGACCTCGATGCTGACAACGATGGTGTTTGCGATGCAAACGAAATCGTGGGTTGCCAAACGGTAGGCGCCACGAATTACAATCCGCTTGCAACCGATCCAGGACCCTGCCCGGGTTGCACAAATCCTGCTGCGGACAATTACAACGCCCTGAATGATGTGAGCAATGGGACGTGTGTCCTCGGAGGGTGCATGTACGAAGCGGCAACGAACTACGAGGAAGAAGCCACGTATGACATCGGAAATTGCGAGTTTGCGTATGCGGGTTGTACAAATTCCTCATCGCCGAACTTCAACCCGCTGGCAGTCATTGACGACGGTTCCTGCCTCGTCGTCGGGTGCATGGATCCGGACGGATTGAACTTCAACCCTGCGGCTACCTTCTCGGGCGGATGCGACTACCCAGATCCGTGCCCGGGCGACCTGAACGGCGATGGAAACATCACGGTTGAGGACTTGCTGAACCTGTTCCAGGTCTACGGCACGAGCTGCCCGGACTGATAGATTTTACCAAACACTTGATGCCGAAGGGGCCTTCCGCAAGGGAGGCCCTTTCCATTTCAGGGTGGAGAGTACCTTCGGGGCATGGAGGCGAAGCTGAGCCGGGGTCCCGGGGGTTGGTTGTTTGAGGCGGTGCTGCTCGATGCGCGCTCGCCCGGGGAGTTTGCGGCGGGGGCGGTGCCCGGAGCGGTGTCGTTTCCGCTGTTCGACGACGAAGAGCGGGCGGAGGTGGGGACGCTGTACAAGCAGAGCGGACAGGAGCGGGCGGTGGAGCGGGGGTTGGAGGTGGTGGGGCCGAAGCTCGCGGGCTTCGTCGAGCGGGCGCGCGCATTGCGGGAGGAGGGGAGGGAGCTCGGGGTGTACTGTGCGCGGGGCGGGATGCGGTCCGGGGCGGTGGCGTGGTTGCTGGAGACGGCCGGGTTGCCGGTGGTGAAGGTGGAGGGCGGATACAAAGCGTACCGGCGGTGGGTGGTGCGTGAGCTGGCGGAGGGGCCGTGGGAGCTGCAGGTGGTGGGGGGGATGACGGGGACCGGGAAGACCGAGGTGGTGCATGCGCTGGCGGAGCGGGGGGCGGCGACGCTGGATTTGGAGGGGCTGGCGCGGCATTTGGGCTCGGCGTTCGGGAACCTCGGGCGGGCGGTGCAGCCCACCTCGGAGGCGTTCGGCAACGCGTGCCACCGGGTGCTGCACGTGTTCGCTCCGGGAGAGCGGGTGTGGGTGGAGGACGAAAGCCGGCGCATCGGGTCGGTGCATCTGCCGGAGGAGCTGCATGCGCGGATGCGGCGTGCGCCGATGTGGGAGCTGGAGCGCACGGACGATGAGCGGATTGCGCACTTGATTGAGGTGTACGGAGACGCGGCGCCGGAAGGGTTAGCGGCTGCGTTTGAACGCATCCGCCCGAAGCTCGGAGGAGCCGATACCGCTCGCGCCGTGGACGCCGTGCGGGCCGGGGACTACGCGGCGGCGGCGGCCATCGGGTTGCGGTACTACGACAAACTCTACAGGCACACCCAAGCACGGGCCACCCGGCCAGCGGTGCATCCGGTGGATGCGCGTGGAAAAACCGCCGATGCTGTGGCGGCGTTGCTGTGCGGGGGCGGGTGACCGAAATTTGGTCCATGCAAGAATCCCCCATCCGCCTGACGGCCTACTCGCACGGCGCAGGCTGCGGCTGCAAACTTTCGCCGGCGGTCCTCCACGGCATCCTGTCCGCGGTCGACCGCAGCGAGCGGTTTCCCACGCTGCTCGTCGGCAACGAGACGAAGGACGACGCGGCTGTAGTGGACCTCGGCGACGGGACGGGCCTCATCACGACGAC
>CAZMNI010000067.1:0-9891 GCA_964567615.1 uncultured Chryseobacterium sp. | reverse complement strand
GGTCGAAGGCGATGGTCGCAGTCGAAGACGACATGCCAGCTTTCGTCCCCGTCCCCGACCCCGACCCCGACCCCGACCCCAACCTCACTTCTTCATCCGGGTGCGCATGAGGCCCCAGAGCATGCGGGAGATTTGGTCACCGCCGGCGCGGAGCTCATCTGCAACGGCGCGCGGGACCCGGCCTTCAGCTTCGAGGATGTCCATGCCGGCCAGGGCCTCGGCGACGGAGCCACGGGCGGTGGAAAAGAACTTCAGCTGCTCAGCGGGATAGATCGATGCGTGGCCTTCCGTGAGGTTGAGGTAGGCGCTGAGGGCCGCGTTCGAGATTTGACTGACAATGAAACGGTCGGAGTAGGCGGAGCGCGCCATTGACCGCATCTTTAGGGTCCAAATTTGAACCAAGCCAGAGACCTCCAACTGCTGCGTTTTCATGCTTTAAGTTACACAAAAACAGCACGATACTCCGAATTTATCCCCCGAATTTTATCCACAAAACCGCCCGCCCAACCCCAACCCTCGTCCTCAATCCTTGGCGCGGCGAAGCCCCGCCCAACCCCAACCCCGCCCCCAACCCCGCCCCCAACCCATGCTCCACGACCGCCTGCGCCGCCTTCTGCCTCTCGACCCTGTGCGGCTGCGGAATGTGGCGCGGCTGCGTGCGAGTTACGGGCGGGCCGTGCGAAGCGGCGGACGGACAGTGGAAGTGGCCGGCGGGCCCATGTCGCTGTCGGTGGAGCCGACGACCTCGTGCAATTTGCGGTGTCCCGAGTGCCCGTCCGGCCTGCGGGCGTTCACGCGGCCGACCGGGATGCTGGAGGTGGAGCTGCTGGAGCGGGTGCTGGAGGAGGCCGGGCGCACACTCGTGTACGTGAATTTGTACCACCAAGGGGAGCCGACGCTGCACCCGGAGTTTGCGGAGTTGGTGGCGGCGTGCAAGCGGCATCGGGTGTATGTGTCGACGTCGACAAATGCGCATTTTTTGACAGAAGAGCGAGCGGAGGCACTGGTGGAGAGCGGGTTAGACCGGCTGATTGTGGCGGTGGACGGGCTGACGCAGGAGACCTACGCGGCATACCGGAAGGGGGGGCGGCTGGACAAGGTGCTCGAGGGGACGGCGCGGGTGGTGGAGGCCAAGCGGCGGGCCGGAGGGAAGGGGCCGCACGTGGTGTGGCAGTTTTTGGCCGTCGGGCCGAACGAACACGAGGTGCCACAACTTGCGGCAGCAGCGAAGCGGGCCGGGGCGGACGAATGGGTGGTGAAGACGGCCCAAATCGAGGACCCCCACGACGACCACCCGCTCCTCACCCGCGATCCCCGGCTCAGGCGGTACGACCGCGCGCCGGACGGCACGTGGCGGCTCCGCAATCCGCTGGCGAACCGCTGCTGGCGCATGTGGCAGGGCGCCGTGGTGACGTGGGATGGCCGGGTGGTGCCGTGCTGCTTCGACAAGGATGCGCACCACGTCGTGGGGCGGGTGGGCGAGGGGGGGTTCCGGGAGATTTGGCACGGCGAGGCGTACGCAGCGTTTCGGCGGACCCTGTTCGCCGACCGGACGCACGTGCCCATGTGCGTCAATTGTTCCGAAGGGACGCGCGTGTACGCCTGAGCCGCGGCCTGTGCCCTACCTTCACGGCATGGCCCGCCGACTCCGAGCTCCGATGCGCATGCCGCGGATGAAGGCGCGCGGCCCGCTGCGGTTCCTGCCCGGTCGGCGGGGCGATGCGGATCCGCTCAGGCGGTTTTTCAAAGGTTGGAAGGCGTTGATTCCCATGGCAATCGGGTTAGGCATCGCCGGCTGGATGCTTGCGCGCTCGTGGAATGCGCCGGTCGATGCATCCGGAACTACGCAGGGCGAACTGCTCCAAGGATTCACGTGGAGCAGCCGGGCCACAGCCGGCGTTTTACTGGCCTTGCTCTGCGTTTTTGTGCGGGACTTCAGCTACATCTACCGCATGCGGGTGCTCAGCGGGGGTGCCTTTGCGTGGCGGCAGTGTTTCGATGGCGTGGTGTTGTGGGAACTCGCCTCCGCCATCACGCCGAGTGCCGCGGGCGGTTCGACGGTGGCAGTACTGATTTTCAACCGCCAAGGCATGCCCATGGGCCGCAGCCTCAGCGTGGTCTTCGTGGCGTCCATGCTCGACGAGCTCTTCTACCTCGTGGCCGTCCCGCTCGCCCTGGCCGCCGTGGTGCTGCTCGGGGGGCGCATGTTCCCCGATGTCGAGGGGCTCGCCGCGTGGGGAAATGCGTCGATTCCGGTGTTTTTTTGGACGGCATACAGCATCATTGCTGTGTTCACTGCCCTCGTGTGGTGGGGCATCGTGCGGAGCCCCGAGCGGGCGGCGGCGCTGATGGTGCGGGTGGTGGATTGGGGGCCGGCGCGGCGCTGGAAACCGAAGATGGAGCGGTGGGGCGAGGAGCTCGTGCTGGCCGGAGCAGCGATGCGGGGGGCGTCGCGGGGGTTTTGGTGGAAGGCGTTCGGGGCGACGGCGGCGAGCTGGACGGGCCGCTTCCTGACGCTCAATGCGGTGCTGCTGATCTTCTTTGCGTCCGTGCCGCATGCCGCGGTTTTGGGGCGGCAGCTGGTGATGTGGTTGACGCTGCTGTTCTCGCCCACGCCGGGATCGAGTGGCTTCGCGGAGCTGGCGTTGCCGGCGTTTTTGAGCGATTTGACCGGGCCGGGATTCTTGGTGGCCGTGGCCGTTGTTTGGCGCCTGTTCACCTATGTGCCCTACCTCGTGGTGGGCTTCCTCGTGTTGCCCGGGTGGCTGGTGCGCACCGGGAAAACGAGAAGGCGGCGCCGCGGAACCCCCGCAACGCCGCCTCCTGCATCCGCCTGAGTGCCGTCAGTGGACGATGGCCAGCACCGTCCGGTGCCGCTCGCCGTTCGCTTCTGCCACCACCGTGCACAACCCTGCAGGCCAGGCCTCCGTGCTGACCGACAGGGTCGTTCCGCCGGCCGCTTGTTCCCGGTGCACCTGGCGTCCTGCCGGGTCGAACACACGCACGTCCACCGCACCGGTCAGACCGCTGAGGTCAAGGCGGGCCGCGGTGCTCGCCGGGTTTGGGAACACGCGCAGGGCGGGTGTTCCTGAAGCGCGGTCCTCGACACCCACAGCGCAAGCCATCTGCTCGATGCCGAAGGACTCAAACAAGGCCGTGAAGGTGGCCGCGCCGTTCGAAAGCGGCCAGATGTCTTGGTTCACGATTTCGCCGTCCGGAGCGATCAGGATGAAGGTCGGGAACGCCGAGATGCCGTAGGGGGAGGCCGCCGCACACGCGCCGCCGTCCGTGCAGGATGCGATGGGCGGAGGATTTTCGCCGCCGAAGGTCTCCTCGTAGGCCGCGGTCTCGGCGTCGCCCACCGTGGTTTCGAGGCTCAACAGAATGACGTCGCCGGTGTTGCAGCCGAAGTTGTGGTACGTCTCCGTGAAGTAGGGCTGGTTCGCTTGGCACGGGCCGCACGTCGTGAAGAGGAAATCGAGGCAGACGTATTTGCCTGCGTCGAGGTACTCAAACAGGGTGTGCTCCACGCCGTGGATGTCGGTGACGGTGAAGTCGACCGCTTGGGTGAGAGAGGTTTGGGCCGTGCCTGAGCCGGCGAGAATGCCGGCAAAGGCGCCGGCCAAAAGGAAGTTTGCATGTGCCATGGCCGGAAGGTACGCGAAGCCGCAGAATTGCTCGCCTACCTTTGCGACATGTCGCATTCCGCCCATTCCGGCAAAGGCACCCTCGCCGTACACGCTGGCGTTCAACCCGATCCGTCCACCGGGGCCATCATGACCCCGATATTCCAAACGTCCACCTACGTCCAGGAAGCCGTCGGCGTCCACAAGGGCTGGGAGTACTCGCGCAGCCACAACCCCACTCGGGCGGCCCTCGAGCGCGCACTGGCCGAACTCGAGCACGGCGCCTTCGGGCTTGCCTTCGCCTCTGGCCTGGCCGCCATCGACACGGTGCTCAAGACGTTGCGTCCGGGCGACGAGGTCATCGCGGGCCAAGACCTCTACGGCGGCACAGCCCGGCTCTTCCGCGTCAACACGGCCCCGATGGGCATCGTCTTCCGCTTCGTGGACACCCAGGATCCGGCAAACGTCGCCGCCGCAGTGACGGAGCGGACGAAGCTGGTTTGGCTCGAAACGCCCACGAATCCGATGATGCAAATCACGGACATCCAGGCAGTTGCCCAAATCACCCGGCCCCGCGGCATCTGGCTCGCCGTCGACAACACGTTCGCCTCGCCCATGCTGCAGCGCCCCCTCGAACTCGGCGCGGACATCGTGATGCACAGCGTGACGAAGTACCTCGGCGGCCACAGCGACGTGGTGATGGGCGCGCTCATCACCCGCGACGCAGCCCTCGACGCCGAGCTCCGTACCATCCAAAACAACTGCGGCGCCATCGCCCAGCCCTTCGACTCCTTCCTCGTCCTGCGCGGCCTGAAGACCCTGCACCTCCGCATCGAGCGGCACTGCGCGAACGGCCGCCGCATCGCGCACTGGTTGCGGGAGCATCCCGCGGTCGGCAAGGTGTTTTGGCCCGGCTTCCCGGACCATCCGGGGCATGCGGTCGCTGCGCGCCAAATGGACGACTTCGGCGGCATGATCGCCTTCGAAATCGCCTCAAACGACCTCGAACAGGCCAAACGCATCGTCGCTTCCACCCGCATCTTCGCGCTGGCCGAATCCCTCGGCGGCGTGGAATCCCTCATCGAGCATCCGGCCGCCATGACGCACGCCAGCGTCCCCCCCGAAATCCGGGCCGCCCTCGGCATCAGCGACGGCTTCATCCGGCTCTCCGTCGGCGTGGAAGATGTGGAGGACTTGATTGAGGACTTGCGGCAAGCCATCGAAAGCGCGGGGTGAGCGACGCTGCGCGTCGCGGGACGGGGTTGAGGGGTAAGGGCGAGCGACGCTGCGCGTCGCGGGTTGGGGTTGAGGATTAGGGAAGAGGGTGGGGGAAACATCGGGGAGTGGGTTTGCGTAGCAGGGGCGTTCTATCTTTCCGCCACCCTGAGCGCCTGCTGAGGCTCCTGACATGCAACCTACTGACCTGAAGTTCGATTGCCGGCATTTTCGCGGGCACATTCCGTGCCTGCCGAACAAGCTACACGGCCACGTCTGCACAGCGTGCGAAACCTATGCGCCCATCACGCACCGGATTTTGATCATCAAGCTCGGTGCGTTGGGGGATGTGATCCGGACGACGCCGCTGGTGGTGCGGTTTCGGGAGATGTATCCGGGGTGCCACATCACGTGGATTACCCAATCGCCGGGGGTGTTGCCGAAGGACCAAGTGGATACCATCCTGACTCCGGACTTTGTGAGTGTCACGAACGCCCTTGCGGACCGGTACGACATCGCCATCAATTTGGACAAGGAGAAGGAAGCCTGCCTGTTGCTGGCGCGCGCGGATGCGGCACAGAAGTACGGCTTCGTTTGGAACAACCACCACATCGATGTCGCCACGCCAGCCGCGGCCCACAAGCTGATTACTGGCGTATTCGATGGGATTTCGAAGGCGAACACGAAGCATTACCTCGACGAGATTTTTGAAATCTGCGGGATGGAGTTCCGGGAGGAGCCCTACCTGCTCAATTACAACGCCGAGCTCGCTGCAAAATGGGAGGGCATCTTGCGGCCCCTTGCTGCAGGAAGGCCCATTGTCGGGCTCAACACCGGCTGCGGAGAACGGTGGAAGACGCGGCTTTGGCCTACAGAATACTGGATTTCCTTGATCCACGGCCTGCTCGACGCGGGCTACTTCCCTCTCCTCCAGGGCGGCGCGCAGGAACACGAGCAAAACCTCGCCTACGCCGAAGCCACCGGCGCCTACTACGCCGGTCATTTCTCCCTCGAGGAGTTTATCAGCATGACTGCAGCCACCGACGTGGTCGTCACCCAAGTGAGCATGATGATGCACATCGCCATCGGGCTGAAGCGCCGGCTGGTGCTGATGAACAACATCTTCAACCCGCACGAATTCCACCTCTACGGCAACGGCGTCCTGGTCGAACCGGATGTGGAATGCGTCTGCTACTACGGCAACTCCTGTGTCCAAGGGGTCAGCTGCATGAAGGACCTGCCCGTCAAAAAAGTGCTTTCTGCCGTCGTCAGCGGATCTTGAGATGAAAATCGCCTTCCTCTCGACGTTTTACCCCTTCCGCGGGGGCATCGCCCAGTTCAATGCAAGCCTGTACCGGGCGCTTGAGGCCCAGGGGCATGACGTGAAGGCCTACACCTTTTCCCGCCAGTATCCGGACTTTCTGTTTCCTGGCCAAACCCAGTACGTCACCCCGGACGACCACGCCGATCCCATACCCAGCGAAGTCCTCCTCGATTCGGCGAATCCCATCAGCTGGGTGCGCACCGGGCGCGCCATCCGAGCTTGGCAACCGGATGTGCTGCTGATGAAGTTTTGGATTACCTACTTCGGCCCGAGCCTGGGCACCGTTGCGCGCATCGTCGGGCGAGACGCGAAGGTGGTTACGGTGCTCGACAACGTCATCCCGCACGAACGGCGCTTCATCGACGTGCCGTTCACGAAGTACTTCCTCGGCGCACACGACGGGTTCGTGGCCATGAGCGACAGCGTCCGTGACGACCTCCTATCGCTCAAGCCCGACGCACGGGTCATCCGGCAGGACCACCCCATCTACGACCACTTCGGCGAACGGGTGGAACTGGCGGCCGCCCGCACCCACCTCGGCCTGCATCCGACAAAGAAAACCCTCCTCTTTTTCGGCTTCATCCGGCACTACAAAGGCCTGGACCTGCTCATCGACGCGTTCTCCGAACTGGATGACTCCTACCAACTGATCATCGCCGGTGAGGTGTACGGCTCGTTCGATGCGTACGCGGACCAAATCGCCGCCAGCCCCCGCAAGGCAGACATCCACGTCTTCACCCGCTACATCCCGGACCACGAGGTGCCCTATTTCTTCAGCGCCGCTGATGTCTGCGTGCTGCCCTACCGCGACGGCACCCAAAGCGGCATCACGAACATCGCCTACCACTTCAACACCCCCCTCGTGGCCACACGCGTCGGGGGGCTCGCCGAAACCATCGAACCCTACCGCACCGGGCGGGTGGTGGAACGCGTGGACCCGACGGCCCTCGCCGAGAGCATCCGTGCCTTCTACGCCGACGGGCCTGCCGACTTTGCAGCCCGCATTCCGGCCATGAAGGACGCGACCAGTTGGCCCGCAATGGCGCGGGTCGTGACGGATTTCGCAGCGGAACTGTAAATCGCATTCAGCCCGGTTCGCAGGGCACGGCCGTACTTTCGGGGCATGGAACAGGGCAACGGAGAGCGGCTGGCCGTGGTCGGCGCGGGCCTCGTCGGCAGTTTGTGGGCGTTGATGCTGCGCAAGCGCGGGTACGACGTGGAGGTGTATGAGCGGCGGGCGGATCCGCGGACCGGGCCGGTGCTCGGCGGGCGGAGCATCAACCTCGCGTTGAGCGACCGCGGTTGGCGCGGGCTGCAGAAAGCCGGCGTGGCGGAGGACGTACGGGAGATTGCCCTGCCCATCCTCGGCCGGTTGATGCACGGGGTGGATGGAACGACGACGTTCCAGCGGTACGGGCTGCCCGATGCGCCCGGCCATTTCGGCGACCCGCAGTGCATCTATTCCGTCAGCCGGGCGCGGCTCAACCGCATCCTCGTCGAGGCGGCGGAGCGGGAGGGCGTGCGGATCCACTTCGGCCACGCCTGCGCAGCGGTGGAGCCGGACGGGCCGGACGGGGTGCGCATGCGCTTCGAGCGCGGGGACGGAAACGCGGTAGACGTGGGGCCGGTGGAGCGGGTCTTCGGAACGGATGGGGCATTCAGTGCGGTGCGCGACCGGATGATGCGGACGGACCGGTTCGATTTCGAGCAGAAGTACCTCGGACACGGGTACCGCGAACTCGCGATGCAGCCGGATGCAGCGGGGGGGTTCCGGATGCGGGAGGACGCGTTGCACATTTGGCCGCGCGGCGGCTACATGCTCATGGCCTTGCCTAACCCCGACCGGACGTTCACCTGCACCCTCTTCGCCCCGTACGACGGCCCCGACGGCCTCGATGCGCTTGCAGATCCGGCCGTGGCTGAGGCATTTTTCGCGCGGGCCTTCCCCGATGTTATGCAGCATTTCCCTGATTTTCAGGCGGAATGGGCGCGACACCCCACATCGTCTTTGGTCATGGTCCGCTGCAACCCGTGGCACCGCGGCGACCGGCTGTGCCTCATGGGCGACGCCGCGCACGCCATCGTCCCGTTCTACGGCCAAGGCATGAACTGCGGCTTCGAAGATTGCTCCGTGCTCAGCGAATTGCTCGACCGGGAAGGCAGTTGGAGCGAGGCCTTTGCCGCATACAGCGCGGCGCGCAAACCTGCCGGCGACGCCATCCTCGAGCTCGCCCTGCGCAACTACATCGAGATGCGCGACAAGACCGGTGACCCGCGCTTCCTGCTCCAAAAGCGCATCGAGGCCCGCCTCGCCGCGCGCTACACCGGCGAATGGCTGCCGCTCTACAGCCAAGTGACCTTCAGCCACACGCCCTACCACGAAGCACTTGCCGCCGGACGCCGCCAGGACGCCATCATGGCCCGCGTCATGGACCGGCCAGACATCGTGGACGTGTGGGACAGCGACGCCGTGGCCGAAGCTGCAATGGCCCTTTTCCGTTCACCTGAATTCGTGGGATGAAGGCTGCTGCGTTCGCTTTCTGCTGCGCCTGCGTGGCCGCTGCCGCAGCCCAAACCCCCACCGACTTCTTCGACCGCGAGGGGCGCAAGCGCGGACGAGGGATTTGGTCCATCGGCGCGGGTGCAACGGGCCTCTTCGCCTCCCCGCGGAACCACGCCTCCACCTGGACCTTCAACGGCACCGACGGCGTGGCCGACACAGCGCATGCCGGCACGTGGGCTGCCCGTGGCCACATCAGTCCCCTCCTCCTCGCCAGCCGACTCCACGTCCTCGGGCGACCCCTCGTCGCAGACCGTTTGGCCCTTACCGCTGGCCTCTACCGCGAATCCACGTCTTCGACCTTCACCGGTCTCCTCGCCACTCCCGGCTTTTCCGGCTCGACGCAAGACACGCTCACTGTTGCCTCCTCCACCTTCGCCACTTCCGCCGAAGCCAGCGCTTGGTCTGCCCTTCCGCTCACCCCTGACCTCTTCCTCGACCTCGGTCTGGGGCTGCGGCTTTCCTACCGCTTCGGCCCGGGCGACCGCCTCCAACCCGCCCTCCCCCGCGGCGCCGACTCCCTCTTCGTCCCCACCGCCACCCCCGGTCCCCAGCGCACCCGGGCTGCACTCACCGCCTCAGCCGGGCTGGGTGTCCGCGTTTGGAACGGGCAATTCCTCCGCCTGATCCTCTCCACCGACCTGCTTCAACTCTACCCCGGGAACACCGCTGCCTCCTACACTTCTCGCGCCACTTTCGTCCACCTCCACACGCCCTACCGCCCTTTCGCGCTCTCCCTCCGGTACGAATTCCAGCCCCTTCGCCCGCCCGTACGATGCGCCGGCACACCCGAAGGCCAACCCGGAAAGCACCTCTTCGATCCGAAGATGCGCAAGAAATACAGTTTTCTGCGCTGACGAACGGCGCTGCGCGCCGCAGGGATGAGCGGCGCTGCGCGCCGCAGAAATCAGGTCGAGGGGGGTGCGGCGTTGTGCGCCGCAGGGACGAGGGATGATGAGCGCTGCGCGCCGAAGGGATCAGGACGAGGGTGTAGGGGGGAGGACGAGTGTGAAATGCCGCACTCCCAACTGTCGCGGCAAAGCCGCGCCTCAACCTCTACCTGTCGCGGCGAAGCCGCGCCTCAACCTCAACCTGTCGCGACAAAGCCGCGCCCCAACCTCAACCTGTCGCGGCGAAGCCGCGCCCCAACCCCAACCCCCAACCCC
>CAZMNI010000066.1:0-9928 GCA_964567615.1 uncultured Chryseobacterium sp. | reverse complement strand
TCCCTCATCCACCCCCACCCCACCTCGGCCTGCGCCCGCAACATGTCCCAGCCGTTGTGTATTTCGGCGCCTTGGGCGGCCGCGCGGTCGAGGAATGTGGTGCGTTCGGGGCTGTAAATCAGGTCGATGACGAGGTGGTCGGGGGTCAGGCCCGCGAAGGGGAAGTCGAGGCAATCGCCGGGAGTGGTGCCCACCGGGGTGCACTGCACGATGAGTGGGAAGTGGCGGACGGCGTCGGCGGTGAGGTCGGCGAGGGGCAGGACGCCGCGGGCGGGGTCGGGGCGTCGTGCCGCGGCAAGGACGCGGACGCCCAGCGATTCGAGACCGTACCGCACGGCCCGCGCGGCACCGCCGTCGCCAAGCAGCAACGCCCGTTCGTGCCGTGCGGCCAGGAAGGGCCGCAGGGCCGCGAGGAAGCCTGCCGCGTCGGTGTTGGTCCCTTCCCAACCGCCGTCGACCCGGCGCAACGCGTTGACCGCGCCGATGGCAGTGGCAACTTCGGTGAGCCGCGAGAGGTAGGGGAGCAGGGTGATTTTGTGCGGAACGGTCACATTCACGCCCGTGACCTCGGGGTGCGCGGCATCCCATGCGGGGAAATCTTCGGCGCGCTCGAGTTCAAAAATTTGGTAGGTCGAACCGGGGAAGCCGTCGCGCTGGAAAAAGCCGGCGAACAAGGCCGGTGATGCAGAGTAGCTGATGGAGCGGCCGAGGAGGCCGAGGTGGAGGTTGGGTTCCAGTTTGAGTTTGAGTTTGAGTCGACAGTTTGAGTTTGAGTCGGCAGTTTGAGTTTGAGTTTGAGCCGACGGTTTGAGTTTGAGGGGGAGGAGGCGTCAGGGCGTGCGGCGACGGGCGGCGAGGGTGCCGGCGCGTTCGATGGCTGCGATGGTCGCTGCGCCTGCGAGGGCCAGGGCAAGCGAGACGAGGATGCCGTCGGCACCGTCAAAGCCCGGGGGCATGGCGTTGACGCGGAACCACTCGGGCCGGCCGTCGGAGTGCGTGTAGAGGATCGACGCGTTTTCTTTCCAAGGCCAAACCGCATTCAAGGACCCCAACAAAAAGCCGGTCAACACGGCGAGCGTCGGGTTGCGCTTGTGTTCGAGCAGTCGGTGGAGGAGGCGGCTGAAGCCGAGCAAGCCCACAGCGACGCCCACGGCAAACACGGCAAGCCGGGGGATGTCAAACGAGGTAATGGATGCGATGACCGGGGCGTACGCGCCGAGGATGAGCAGGATGAAGCTGCCGGAGATGCCCGGCAAGATCATGGCCACGATGGCGATGGCGCCGCAGAGGGCGAGGAAGAACAGGGAATCCGACTGCATCAGCGGCGGCAAGGACGTAATCCAGCCTGCAGCTGCCACGCCGATGGCGCCGGCGACGAGGAGGCCGGCGTCCCAACGCGGAATGAACCGGGCCACCAGGACGACGGAGGCGGCGACCAGCCCGAAGAAAAACGCCCAAACCTGCACCGGGTACTCCGCGAGCAGGTGTTGGAGCACGTTGGCCAACGAGAAGATGCTGGTGAGCATGCCCGCTCCGAGGGTCACAAGGAACGTGAGGTTTGCTTTTTTCCACGTGGCGACCGGGCCGATGCGGAAGAGGTCCTGCACGAGCGGCCAACGGAGGCCGGCGATGGTGCCGAGCAGTTCGTCGTAGATGCCCGCCACGAAGGCGATGGTGCCACCGCTGACGCCGGGGATGAGGTCCGCCACGCCCATGGTGAGGCCGCGGGCGTAGATGCCCAGGTAGTCGCGCAGCGACCGGGATTCAGCCGATTTCAATGCCGTTGTCGATTTCTGTGACCCAGGCGGTGATGCCGCCTCGGAGGTTGTACACGTTGTCGAAGCCGCCCTTTTCCATGAGCGCGCTCACGACCGCTGCCGCCCGTCCGCCGGACTTGCAATGGACCACGACGGGGATGTCGCGCGGCAGCTCGTGCTTGCGCGCCAAACACCACGCCATAGGAATGTGAATGCCTCCCAAATTTCCCGCCGCTACCTCGTGAATTTCGCGCACGTCAATCAGCGCATGGGGACGGTCCTCGTCCCGCCACCGCTTGAGCTCCGCGACCGTGATTTCTGGGACGTCCGCCATCGCCTCAAGGTTCCGTCACCGGGGCGGATTTGCGGCGTGCCGCGGTGGATTGGACGGATTCCGAGCTGGATTCGCCGCGGGTACCCGACAGCGATGCGCCGTCCTCGTCGTCGTCGTCTGCGTCGCTGTCGTCGGAGGTTTGGCGCTTGCCGGAGGCCAAGCGCTCGGGCAAATACTCGAAGAACGTATCGCCGCGCAATCCCATCCGCAACGTTTCCAGCGGAATGATGTCTTCCGGGCCGATGTTTCCGAGGTTCACATTCGCTCCGAATTGCTTGATGAACCACACCTGCTGCGGCTTCTTCGGCGCTTCCCACAGGATGTCCTCGAGGGCGACGTTCGCGAGGATGCGCTTGATGAGCTGCACGTGGGCCGACCCGTTCGGGCGGTAGATGCCCACCGTTCCGCTTTCGCGTGCTTCGGCGATGACCTTCCAACTTCCGGCCGCCAACTCGTTTTGCATCATCCGGATCCACTTGTTCGGGCTGATCAAGATGCCCTCCTCCTTCGAACCCACCTCAGACAACACGCGGAAATCCTTGGACAACGTGGCGATGAGGTTGCACTTCTCGTCGTGCGGAATCACCATCGAGCCGTCGCTGATTTCGATGCAGTCGATCCCCAGCCCACGCACATACTTCAGGTAGCCCTTCAAGTCGTTCCGCACATAAAACGCCTCAAACAGGGTGCCGCCGCAGTACACCTCCATGCCGGCCTTTTGGTACATGCGCACCTTGTCCGCCACCCGCGGCGTGACCATCGAGGTGCCGAAGCCGAGCTTGACCAAATCAATGTGCGGGCCGCCCACCTCGATCATGTCCTCTGCCTGACGCAAGCTCAAGCCCTTGTCCATCACCATGGTCAATCCGTTCGAGCGCGGTTTCGCGGTGCGTTTGGGGAGGTGTTTCATGGAGTTTGAGTTTGAGTTTGAGATTGAGTTTGAGTTGGAGTTTGGGTTTGAGTTTGAGTTTGAGTTTGAGTTGGAGTTGGAGTTTGAGTTGGAGCTTGAGTGGGGAGGTAGGGCAAATATGCGGTTTTTCGGCACGCGGAGGGCGTGAGGAGATGCAAAAGCGGGTTGCAGTGCGCCGCTGCGCGCAGGTTCAGGTCGGGGTGCCCGCGGGTTCGCCGGCATCCGCAGCATCGGCGGGGTCCGGGGCGGCGGGGCGGAAATGGGCGTAGCGCTGCATGAAGCGCACGTCGTTGCGCAAGTCCGGGAACGCCGTAAGGACGACATCGGCGCCTTCGAAATCGCTGTGCAGCAGGTGCTCGAGCAATTCGTAGGCCGCTGCCGGCGAGCCGCCGCGCAAAAGGGAAATGAACTTGCGGTACATCAAGTCGCCATTGCCGCCGAGGGCCTTCAGGCCGTCTTCGATGAGGGCGAGGGCGCCGGCGTGGTCGCCCGTGCGTTGGCGGTTGTCGACCCACTCGTACCACGCGTCGATGTGCGCGGGTTCGAGTTCGAGGGCCCGGATGTAATGTGGCTCGGCAAGGGAGGGGAAGCCGAGTTTTTTTTGGGCGTTGCCGAGGAGGATGTGGCCCTCGGTGAGGTCCGGATCGAGGGCGATGGCCCGTTCGTAGAAGGCCAGCGAAGCGGGGATGTCGCCGCGGGCATCGGCCAACGCACCCAGCCCGAGGTAGGCCTCAGAGAACGTGGGGTCGAGGTCCAGGCATTCGCGGTAGTAGGCTTCGGCCGACTCGAGGCTGCCCATCCGTTCGAGGCATTCGCCCATGTAACAGGTGGTCGCAGGTGAGGCGGGCTCGAAGTCGAGCGTCTCCTTGTAGGTGTCGAAGGCTTCGCCGAACCGCTCGAGGGCCAGCAGTGCTTCTGCTTTTTGGTGGTAGGCAGGGCCAAACCCGCCTTCGATTGCAATCGCGAAATCGTAGGCGTCGATGGCTTCGGTGTACTGGTTCGCGGTGAGCAAGGCGTTGCCGAGGCTGTACCAGGCGGCGAAGGCATAGGGGTGCGCTTCGAGGTGTTCGCGGAAGTAGGCGATGGCGGTGTCTGTCGAGCCGACCTTGTCGAAGCAGAACGCGAGTTCATACAAAGCCGTCTCGTTCTCGGGCTGCTGGTCTACCGCGTCGCGCAGGCAGCGGATGGCGCGGTGCCATTCACCGAGGTTTTCGTGTTCGAGAGCGATTTCGAGCAGCAACTCCTGCTTCATCTCGTCGTCGGCCCATTCGAGGGCTTTGCGGAAGTGCTGGATTGCCAAGCGGTGTTCCTGCATTTGGCTGTACACGCCGCCCAGCGTGGCCCACGCTTCATCGTTCGTGGGTTCCAAGGCGAGGACTTCGCGCAACACCGGAATGGCCTTCACATGCTGCCCGCTGTGGGACAACAGCTGGGCCGTGCGCAGCTTAAACGTCGGATTCCCAGGAAACAGCTCCTCGGCATACTTCAGCACCGCACGCGCCTTGCGCTCTTCGCGGTGCTCCATGTAGAAATCAAGCAGCCCGTCCAGCTCGTCCGCGTCGAAGAATTCACGGGCTCCGCTCGAGACCATGCCCTCGAACCGGCGCGCTAATGCGCTGAACTCCTGCTCGTCATAGGGTCTTCCTTCCTCGTTCATGCGGCGGGCACGTTAAGCTACACACAAAGCTAACGCCACAAAGGTCGGAATCCTACCTTCGCACCCATGCTGATTGCTTCGATTTCTGGGATCCGCGGCACATGGGGCGGTCCGGCCGGTTCAGGCCTTACGCCGCCCGACGTGGTGCGGTTTGCGGCGGGGTACGCCTGTTGGCTCCGGACGACATCGGGGGTGGAGCGACCGAAGGTGGTGGTGGGACGCGATGCCCGGCTCAGTGGGCCGGCCTTGCGCGACCTCGTCGCGGGAACGCTTGCCGCGTGTGGGGTCGATGTGGTGGACCTCGGGCTGAGCACGACGCCCACGGTGGAACTCGCGGTCACCGGTGAAGCGGCCCACGGGGGCATCGTGCTCACGGCCAGCCACAACCCGCGTGAATGGAACGCCCTGAAGTTGCTCGATGCGCGGGGCGAATTCTTGGGGGCGGCCGACGGCGCGCGCGTCCTTGAACTCGCACGGGACTTGCCGGCGTTCCCCCCGGTGGACGCGCTGGGCGCCGTGCGCCCGGACGGCGGCTGGCTCGAGCGGCACGTCGCCCACGTCCTCGGGCTGGCCCTGGTCGATGCCGCCGCCGTCCGCGCCGCCGGCCTCCGCATCGCCGTGGACGCCGTGAATTCGTCGGGAGGGGTCGCCGTGCCGATGTTGTTGCGGGCGTTGGGGTGCGAGGTCGTCGAGGTGCACTGCGCTCCGACGGGGGACTTCGCGCACAACCCCGAGCCGCTTCCGGCACACCTCGGCGACCTCATGGAGGCCGTCGTGCGGGAGGGGTGCCACCTCGGCATCGCCGTCGACCCGGACGTGGATCGGTTGGCCTTCGTGACCGAGACGGGAGGGTGGTTCGGCGAAGAATACACGCTGGTCGCCGTGGCGGATTACGTGCTGGGGTCCACCCCAGGACCCGTGGTCAGCAATTTGAGCTCGACCCGGGCCCTGAAGCTCGTGGCCGAGCGGCACGGCTGCCCGTACACCGCCAGTGCAGTGGGCGAAGCCCACGTCGTGGCGGAGATGAAGCGGGTGGGTGCCGTGCTGGGCGGTGAAGGCAACGGCGGGGTGATCTATCCCGAGTCGCACTACGGCCGCGATGCGCTGGTGGGGATCGGGCTGTTTTTGAGCCATTTGGCCCGCTCGGGGCGGACCGCGTCGGAGCTGCGGGCCGGGTATCCCGAGCTGGCGATGTCGAAGGACAAGCTCAACCTGCCCGATGCAGGCGTCGAGCGGGCCCTCGAACGCCTCGTCGCCAGCACGCCGGAAGCCACCGTCACGACCATCGACGGCGTGAAATTCGACCTCGCAGAAGGCTGGGTCCACCTGCGCCGCTCGAACACCGAGCCCATTTTGCGCATCTACGCCGAAGCCGCCGACGAGGCCGCCGCCGCCGCGCTGGGTGCTCGGTTCCGCACCCGCCTCGAAGGCCTGCTGCGCGAAACGTCGGAAGAATCCATCGCAACCCTCTGATCCTGAAACACGCAATGAACGTGTACCTGGACAACGCCGCCACCACCCGCATCGCCCCGGAAGTCCTCCAAGCGATGTGGCCCGTCATGCACGAGGTGTACGGCAACCCCTCTTCGAGCCACGCCGAAGGCCGCCGCGCGCGGGTGCTCATCGAACAGAGCCGCCGCAGCATCGCCGGCCACCTCCACTGCCATCCCGCCAGCCTCGTCTTCACGTCGGGAGGCACCGAGGCCGACAACCTCGCCCTGCGCGCGGCCGTGCGCGACCTCGGGGTGGAGCGCATCCTCACGTCGCCTGCCGAGCACAGTGCGGTGGGCAAAACCGCTGAATCGTTGGCGCGCCGCTACCCCGTGGTCCTCGAACACGTCGCGCACCGCCCCGACGGCACCGTCGACCTCGAACGGCTCGCGGACCAACTTGCAAACGGACCGCGGACCCTTGTCAGCCTGATGCACGCAAACAACGAGGTCGCCGCCATGCAGGACCTGGAGGCCATCGGCGCACTGTGCAGGACCCACGGCGCACTGTTCCACAGCGACACGGTCCAAACCATGGGCCACTACCGCTTCAACCTCAGCGAGTTGCCCATCGATTTCATCACCTGTTCTGCCCACAAGTTCCACGGCCCGAAGGGCATCGGCTTCCTCTACGTCCGCCAAGGCCTGCGCATCGGCGGGGCCATCGAGGGCGGCAGCCAGGAGCGGTCGATGCGCGGCGGCACGGAGAACCTGCACGGCATCGTAGGGCTTTCAGCGGCCGTCGAGAGTGCCTACCGCGACCTCGAGGCGCACGAAACCCACATCCGCGCAATGAAGCAGCGGATGGTGGACGGGCTGCGGGCGCGGGTGCCGGACGTGCGCTTCAACGCGGAATCCGACCGCCCCGACCGGCTCTACACCGTGCTGAACGTGTCCTTCCCACCGCACCCGAACGCGGGCATGGCGCTTTTCCTGCTCGACCTCGAGGGAATTGCCTGCTCGGGCGGGAGTGCATGTTCGAGCGGCGCCACCCTCGGCTCCCACGTGCTGCGCTCCCTCGGCTACCACGACCCCACGCGGGCGAGCTTGCGGTTTTCGTTCAGCAGGTTTACCACGGCCGAGGAAATCGACCGTGCCCTCGAGGCCATCGAGCGGGTGCTCGTGCGGGTGCCGGCGGTGCACCGGACCTGAGTTTCGTTACCTTCGTTCTTGCAACTGCCCGCCTCATGCCCATCAACACGCTGTTCACTTGGTACATCCGCAGGCGCATGGCCCACATCGCATTCGTGCGGGACACGCCGGTGGAAGCGCAGTTAGCGGTCTTCGCAGGGCTGATGCAGCGGGGTGCAGCGACGGCCTTCGGTCAGGAACATGGGCTGCAGGACGTCAAGACGCTGCGCGAATTCAAGCGGCGGGTGCCGGTCAGGACGTACGACGAGCTGAAGCCGTGGATTGAGCGTGCCAGGGCGGGGGAGCAGGATGTGCTTTGGCCCGGAAGAACGCAGTGGTTCGCAAAGAGCAGCGGCACGACGGCCGACCGGTCGAAGTTCCTGCCCATCACGGAGGATGCGCTCGAAAGCTGCCACTACGCGGGCGGCAAGGACCTGCTTGCGCTGTACTGCAGCCAAGTGCCGGAAGCGCGCCTGTACCAAGGGCGCAGCCTGGTGCTCGGCGGGTCGAGTGAATTGCATCCGGACGGCGTGGGCGGGTACACGGGCGATTTGAGCGCCATCATGATCCGGAATCTGCCTTTTTGGGTGGAGGCGCGGCGGACGCCGGGGCGCGACATTGCTTTGATGGCGGATTGGGAGCGCAAGGTGGACGCATTGGCGGAGGCGACGCGGCGCGAGGACGTGCGTGTGCTGGCCGGAGTGCCCAGTTGGATGCTGGTCGTGGCGAAGCGGGTGCTGGAACTTTCGGGCGCATCGTCGCTGGGCGAAGTTTGGCCCCACCTGCAACTCTTCATGCACGGCGGCGTGAGCTACACCCCCTACCGTGCGCAGTTCGACGCCCTTTTCGCCGGCACCCAGCGCCCGGTGGATTGCATGGAGACCTACAACGCGTCGGAGGGGTTCTTCGGCATCCAAGACCGCGTGGGCGCCGACGATTTGCTGATGATGCTCGACTACGGCATCTACTTCGAATTCATGCCGTTGTCGGAGTTGGGCTCGGAGCATCCAGAAACGCTCGAACTCCGCGAGCTCGAGGTGGGCCGCGAGTACGCCCTCATCATCTCGACGAACGGCGGCCTGTGGCGCTACTTGCTCGGTGACGTGGTGAGAATTACGGAGTTGCATCCGTTCCGCATGCAGGTCGCGGGCCGCACGAGCATGTGCCTGAACGCCTTCGGGGAGGAGCTGATGGTGGCCCAAACCGAGCGCGGGATCGCCGACGCCTGCGCCGCCCTCGGCGCCACCGTCCGCGACTTCACCGCCGCCCCCATCTTCATGGACGCCACCTCCACCGGGGGCCACGAATGGCTCGTCGAGTTCGAGACGCCGCCCGCGGACCTCACCGCCTTCACCCGCTGCCTCGACGACTCCCTGCAAGCCCAAAACTCGGACTACGCCGCCAAGCGCACCGGCGACCTCGCCATCGCCTTCCCCGTCCTGCGCGCCGTCCCACCGGGCACCTTCGAAGCTTGGCTCCGCGACCGCGGCAAGCTCGGCGGCCAACACAAGGTCCCGCGCCTCTCCCCGGAGCGGAAGCATTTGGAGGAGATTGCGGGGAGGGTGGGGGTGGGAGTGGGAGTTTGAGATTGAGAACGAGAACGAGATTGAGATTGAGAACGAGATTGAGTTTGAGTTTGAGAGTTTGAGTTTGAGAGTTTGAGAGTTTGAGTTTGAGAGTTTGAGAGTTTGAGTTTGAGAGTTTGAGTTTGAGAGTTTGAGTTTGAGAGTTTGAGTTTGAGTTTGAGTTTGAGATTGAGAGATTGAGAGATTGAGGTTGGATTGAGGTTGGGGGATGGGAGGGGGGATGTTGTGGAAAAAAAGGCGGGGGGGTGCGCGGGTTTGGGGGTTAATTTCACCCCATGCATTTGGCCATCGCAGGGAATATCGGATCGGGCAAGACGACGCTTACGACGCTGCTCGCGAAGCACTACAAGTACACCGCGCATTTCGAGCAGGTGGACGACAACCCGTACTTGAACGACTTCTACAAGGACATGCAGCGGTGGTCGTTCAATTTGCAGGTGTTTTTCTTGCGTTCTCGGTTTGGCCAGCTCGCAGAGCTGCAGAAGAGCGGGAAGAAGGTGGTGCAAGACCGCACGATTTATGAGGACGCGCACATTTTCGCGCCCAACCTCCATGCGATGGGGCTGATGACGACGCGGGATTTCGAAAACTACCGCGCGCTGTTCGACCTGATGGAACAGTTCATCACGGCGCCGGACCTGCTGATCTACCTGCGCGCGTCAGTGCCGAAGCTCGTCGAGAACATCCAACGCCGTGGCAGGCCCTACGAAGAGGCCATCCGGCTCGATTACCTCAACCGGCTCAACGAGCGCTACGAAGCGTGGGTCAGCACCTACAAGGCCGGCAAGCTCCTCATCATCGACGTCGATTCGAACCGGTTCCACGAGGACAAGCGCGATCTGGGCACGATCATCGAGAGCATCGATGCGGAACTGCACGGGTTGTTTGTGGGGTGAGGATACAGTTTGAGTTTATAGTTTGAGTTTGAAGGTTTGAGTTTCAAGTTGGAGTTTGATAATTTGAGTTTCAAGTTTC
Source organism: uncultured Chryseobacterium sp. (assembly GCA_964567615.1). Lineage (GTDB taxonomy): Bacteria > Bacteroidota > Bacteroidia > Flavobacteriales_D > Sanyastnellaceae > CAMCYM01. Next base: position 88 of record CAZMNI010000066.1, on the reverse strand, counting down.
AAGTTTGAGTTTGAGGGGTTGCAGTGGATACGGGGGTGAGCGGAAGAGGTGAGATCCCGTTCTCAGAAGTGAATGCACCCCCCCCGTG
>CAZMNI010000065.1:0-10063 GCA_964567615.1 uncultured Chryseobacterium sp. | reverse complement strand
AGTCGCACCGGTGCGGGCTGTATTCGGCAACATCGACGACCACCGCATGCGCCGCGCCTGCCCGGAACGGCTTGTTTGGGACACCGGGGGCGTTCGCTGCGCGATGCTCCACATCGGCGGCTACCCAGGACGCTATGCCCCGGGAGTACGCACGTGGCTCGAAGCGGAACGGCCAGCACTCTTTGTTTGCGGTCACAGCCACATCCTGCGCGTCGAACGCGATGCACGCTGGGGCGGGCTGTGCGTGAACCCGGGTGCAGCCGGTGTACATGGATTCCACCGGATGCGCACGCTGCTGCGCATGCACATCATCGATGGCGTCATAAGCGGGATGGAGGCCGTTGAATTGGGTTTGCGCGGGAAAATCCTGTAAATTTGTCCCTGACGTTGCAGGGCGGAGTGTCCTACGGGGGCACTTCATTCATTCCACACCACAGACATTTCTGTATTCTTGATGTACGACATCATAGACCTAAACAGCAAGAAGGTCAACGACTTGCGCGATATTGCAAAGGGCATGGGCGTAGATGGGAGCGACAAGCTGAAAAAGCAAGACCTCATCTACAGCATCCTTGACACCCAGGCGGTAAAATCCAAGGCCCGGGCTGCAGCAGCTCCCGTTCCAGTGGAAGCGGGACCTGCAGAGCGGCGCGCGCGCGGCCGGCGGGGCAAACCGGGCGAAGTACCTGGTGCCGTGGCTGTGCAGGAAGTAGCTGCGGTCGAGGTTGCAGAAATACAGGCTCCTCCCTCCCCTGCCCCTGCCCCTGGCTCCGATGCTTCTGCCGAAGAACCACGTCGTCCGGGAGACCACATCCGCAGCCGCCGAGAACGCCAGCGCCTCCAGCGCGACCAACGTCCACCGATCCCCGGAGATGTGCGCAGCGACGATGCACCGGCGGTGCCGGGCGAAGCGCCCGCACCGTCTTCGCCTGCGCTGCGCGACCGCAACGATCGGAACGACCGCAACGACCGCAACGACCGAAACGACCGAAACGATCGGAACGACCGAAACGACCGCGGCGATCGGAACGACCGGAATGAAATGCGCGGGGACCGCCGTGATCGGAATGACCGACGTGACCGGAACGATCGGCGCGACGGCCGTGACCGCGATGTTCGGGACGCACGAGACGGCAGGCAACCGCAAGCGCATCCAGGAAATGTGAGGACCCAAGAGCGCCCGGCGGACCCGGAAGAACACGGATTCAACTTCGACGGAATCATCGCTTCTGAAGGCGTGCTTGAAATCCAGCCAGAAGGATTCGGTTTCTTGCGTTCAGCGGACTTCAACTACCTCAATTCGCCGGATGATGTGTATGTGACTGCCCGCCAAATCAAACAGTTTGGCCTGCAAACAGGCGATACCGTCATCGCGAAAATCCGTCCACCGCGCATCAACGACAAGTACTACTTGCTCGCGGATGTTGAGAGCATCAACGGCCGAGAACCTGCATGGGTCCGAGACCGCATCCCGTTCCAGTTCCTCACACCTCTCTTCCCCCAAGAGCGCTTCAAACTGAGCACGCGCGGCAGCACCATTTCCACCCGGCTGATGGACCTGTTCGCGCCGGTAGGCAAAGGGCAGCGGGGCATGATCGTTTCGCAACCCAAAACCGGAAAAACGACGCTGCTGAAGGATGTGGCAAACGCCATTTCACTCAACCATCCGGAGACGTATCTGATTGTGCTCCTGATTGATGAGCGTCCGGAAGAGGTCACTGACATGAAGCGCAGCGTAAACGCAGAGGTGATTGCCTCCACGTTCGACGAACCGGCTGACCGCCACGTCCGCATCGCTAATCTTGTGCTCGAAAAAGCCAAGCGCATGGTGGAATGCGGCCACGATGTCTGCATCCTGCTGGACTCCATCACACGCTTAGCCCGGGCCTACAACACCGTAAGCCCCAGTTCCGGGAAAATCCTGAGCGGCGGCGTTGAAGCAAATGCACTTCAAAAGCCCAAGCGGTTCTTCGGAGCCGCCCGGAACATCGAGAACGGGGGATCGTTGTCCATCATTGCCACGGCACTCACGGACACGGGATCGAAGATGGACGAGGTGATCTTCGAAGAGTTCAAAGGAACAGGCAACATGGAACTGCAACTTGACCGCCGGATTTCGAACCGCCGCATTTATCCGGCCATCGATATCCTGTCTTCAGGCACGCGAAAAGAAGACCTCTTGCTCGACAAAGACACATTGCAGCGCATCTGGATCCTCCGCAAACACCTTGCGGACATGAATCCGGTTGAAGCGATGGAGTTCATCCGCGATCGGATTGAAAAGACCCGCACAAACGAGGAGTTCCTCGCGTCGATGAACGGGTAATGCACGCTGGCTGGTACGCTGCGGGGGCAGCGGGCGTCTGGCTCGTTGTCCGTGAAGTTGCGCACGGGGCATTCCCACTGGAAAACGGGCCTGTTGCGGCAGGCTTCGCGCACATGTTGTGCATCACCGTGCTCGGCGCATGGGGAGTGCATCGGACCGGTGTGCACCGGCGGACGTTCGGGGTGTGGGAGTCGTTTCGCCGGGCCGTGCGTCCTGCCCTGCTGTATGTGGTTTGGGGAACGGTGGCAGCAGCAGCGTGGACGTTTGTTTTTCGCTCAGAAGTGCGTGAACGCGTGGAGGCAGAAAAGGAAGCCGCCGTTCGCGCCACGTTCGCCACAGAAGCATCCTTTCGCACCTGGTGTGCTGCGACGGGCGCACCGGCGGGTCTGGATCGTGAAACCGTACTCAATCAGCAACTTGAAGGCATGCGTGCCCTTGCTCACCCCGGACTTTTTGTAGGCATGCACCTGCTGGCGCTCGCCTGGGCTGCTGCGCTGGTGGTCGGCTGCCTAACCGCCGTTTGGTGGTTTGTATTGGGCGGCTAAAGCACGACGGAGGGCACAGCCTCCGTTGTAGATTTGGGACGATTCCCGGCACATGAATGTTCTGCTTCGGTTGTTTGCCCTCGGCACCTCGCTCACGGTAGGGATTTGTGCGCTTGAAGCCCAAGGCCTCGCGGGGAAGCGCAATTTGCCTGCATTCGATACGAAGCCCTACCATTTCGGGTTCTTGCTCTCTGGAAACCGAGCGGACTTTCGCTTCGACCGGGCGGCGGAGCCGGTTTGGACAGACAGTCTGCTCGGCATCGCAAACGTACCTCAGGCCGGTTTCAACCTTGCCTTGCTCGCTTCCTGGAACATCAACCGATTCGTGAGTGTGCGTTTTGTGCCCGGTCTTTCGTTTCAAGATCGGGGCCTGTCCTACCGGTTTGAAGCTGAAGATGGGAGTGAATCCACGCTGAAGCGGACGGAATCCGTGTACCTCGACTTTCCCTTGCTGCTGAAACTGCGCACAGCCCGTGTAGGAAACTTTGCGGCCTATGGTCTCATCGGAGGCACCCTGAGCAGGGACATGCAATCCCAATCCGATGTGAATCAGCAACTCCAAGACGACTTCATCCTGCGCCTCGAGCGCGGAAACCGGAGCATCGATGTCGGAGCGGGAACCGATTTCTTCCTGCCGTTCTTCAAATTCAGCGTGGAAGGCAAGTTCCAGCTGGGCACGCGTAACGTGCTGATCCAGGATTCCAGCACCTATTCCGCACCGTTGGACCAGCTGCGCACACGGACGTTTGTTCTCTCCTTCTGCTTCGAAGGCTGATGGTCCCACCGAGCTTGCGCATCGTGCCGAGGTCACGCTGGTTGCGCCGTACGTTGCGGCGCAAACGGTTTGAATGGCAGCTGCAAGCGGCCCGCAGCTTCATGCCCCGGTGGGCGATTCTCGTGTTCGACATGGCCCTTGCCTGCGGAGGACTTGCGTTCGCAGCATTGCTTCGCTTCGAGTTCGAATTGCCTCCGGTGGAACGCCGTGTGTTGGTGTCTTTTTTGCCAATTTTCTTCGCCGTGCGGCTGGCCACGATGGGCCTATTCCGCACGTCTGCAGGAGTCATCCGCCACTCCGGGGCGTACGATGCCCGCAGGTTGCTTGCCGCTACGGGAACGGGCACGCTCGCCTTCGCGATCGGGAACTGGGTTCACGCCTCTTTCGTGGACGGGACCTACCTCGTTCCCTTCTCTGTCGCCATCATCGAGGGCCTTTTAACCTCGGCGGTCTTGGTGTCTAGTAGATTTACAATCAAGTGGTTGTACCATACTCAGCGGCTGACCCCCACCGAGGTTGTGCGGGTGGTCATCTTCGGCGCCGGAGATGCTGGCTTGATTGCAAAGCGCGCATTGGAACGGGAGCCTGGAGCCGCGGGACTGCAGGTGGTGGCCTTTCTGGATGAAAACCGGCGCAAGGCGGGAAAATGGCTGGACGGTGTGGAAATCGTGGATGCAAGCGAAGCGGGCGACCTCTTCGCGGCGAGTCGAGTGGATCGTCTGATTTTAGCGGTGCAGCAGCTCGAACCGGAGCGCCGGAGGCAGGTGGTGGACATCGCTTTGGCTCACGGGGTGCGCCCCCTCGATGTCCCGCCGGTAGATCGGTGGATCGGCGGCGAACTGACGGCACGGCAAATCCGTGAATTGCGCATCGAGGACCTGTTAGGAAGGCCCCCCATTCGGCTCGATGGGACACACGCCGGACCCGTGCTCACCGGACAACGCATCCTGGTCACCGGGGCCGCCGGATCCATCGGCTCGGAACTGCTTCGCCAAATCTGCACGTACCACCCGGCGGCCGTTTGCGGCATCGACCAAGCCGAAACGCCTGTCCATGAGTTGATGCTCGAATTGGGCAACACCACAGCAGTTCCCGTCATGTTGCGGATTGCAGATGTCCGGCGTCCTGCAGACCTGCAGACCCTGTGTGCGGAATTCCGACCCGATGTCGTATTCCATGCAGCGGCCTACAAGCATGTCCCGTTGATGGAAGCACAACCGGCTGAAGCCTTGCGAACAAACGCTTGGGGCTCGCTCAACGTGCTGCGTGCAGCGCAGGCCTCTGGGTGCAGCACATTCGTCCTCGTGTCCACCGACAAGGCCGTAAACCCGACAAACGTGATGGGCGCCACCAAGCGGCTCGCTGAGCGCTGCGTGCATGCGCAATCCCATGCGGGCTCCACGCGGTGCGTGACCACCCGGTTTGGCAATGTCTTAGGAAGCAACGGCAGTGTGATCCCGCGCTTCCGCGCCCAAATCGAGGCCGGGGGCCCTATCACGGTGACCCATGCTGAGGTCACGCGGTTCTTCATGACCATTCCGGAAGCGGTGCAGCTGGTCCTGGAAGCTGCGGCCTTGGGCGGCGGTGACGAGCTCTTCGTTTTCGACATGGGAGAATCCGTGCGCATCGTGGACCTTGCCAGGAAAATGATCCAACTCGCAGGACTCGAAGTAGATCGCGACATCCGCATTGAAATCACAGGATTGCGCCCGGGCGAGAAACTCCATGAAGAACTTCTCGCGGCGGCAGAAGGCCTGCTTCCCACCCACCACCCGAAGATCTTGCGGGCCCAGCACACAGCATCCACGCCAGAAGAAGCGCACCTGATCGATGCCATCGATGCGTGGGCTGCCGGCCCAGGAGACGATACCAGTGCACGTGCCGCCTTGCACAGGTGGGTTCCTGAATACACCCCCTCTCCTACCTTCGTGCAATGACCAGCGACCCCCGGACGGAACAAGAGCGTCTTCAGGACGGCATCTCTGCTTACTTCGTGCCCCACGCCCCGCACTTCGCTTTCGAACAACGTGGAGGCAAAGTCCATTTGGCTCTCATCACAGAAAATCCTCGCCACAACCAGCGCTTTCTTTTTCACCAAAGCGAAGGCGCAACGGACATCCAAGCGCTTGAGGAGATGCTCGAGTACATCCGCGAACACCGGGCGCTTGAACCCTCGTACACCATCCAGTGGCGGGCGTTCGGGGATGCCGAACTGCACACGTCCTATTTTTCTGCACCCAATGTCCTGGCTGCATTGGACAAATTCTTCTACGGCCGCGATGTCCACAGCATCACGGTGTTCTCGGTGAACTTGAACCCCATTTCCTGATCTGGTTTGGCCGACAGCTACCGCACGCTGGCTGGGCCTGCTGAAGGTGAATTCAAGGCCAAAGGTTCCCGCCACATCGGCTTGGTTTTTCCGGTAGCCACTGCCGAAGGAGCCCTTGACTTGCTCGATTCCGTGCGCAGGCAGCACCACGGCGCGCGGCACCACTGCTTTGCCTACCGGCTGGGCATTGAAGGCGACATCGTGCGATCCTCCGACGACGGAGAACCCGCCCACACTGCCGGAACCCCGATCCTCGGGGCGCTTCGGAGCCGCGAAATCACGTACGTTTTGGCGGTCGTGGTCCGGTACTTCGGAGGGATCAAGCTCGGCGTCCCCGGACTCATCGAGGCCTACCGCGAAGCGACATTTGCGGCCCTCAACCGGGCCCCTGTCGTGGAATGCAATGTGATGATATCGTGCACGTTGACCTTTCCCTTCGACCGCGTCGGTGAAGTTATGCGGTGGGTTAAGGCAGCTGATGGCGTTCCGGAAGCGCCTACATACGGGGAGGCACGCGGACGGATGCAGGTAGTGCTTCCGCGTTCGGGCGAGGCAAGGGCCCGCAAAGCCTTTGAAGCCCTTGCTCCTTACGGCGTGGAAGCCGTATTCGAACTTATGCCGCGGTGATTTCCGGCTTGCGGATGACGTAAATCAGGCGATCTCCCCCGAGTGCATATCGCTCACACCGCGCATCTCCGATCAAGGTTGTCAAATCAGCAACTTCAACCTCAAATCCCACATCGCGCCACCGCTGCACGTAGTCGGCATGCCCGTACAATCTGAGGTGGTCGCGCTGCCAGTACAGACGTTCCCGTTCGGCGGGATCCGTTACGGTCGGATCCTCTGCTGTGGTTTCAGAGCGCATGTCCACCGGAACCTGAACGATTCCGCGTCCACCTGGCTTCAATACGCGAAAGAACTCCCGCATCACTTGTCGGTCGTCGGCGACATGTTCTAGCAGGTGGTTTGCCATCACCCAATCGAACGATCCAGATTCGAACGGAATGGCATGGCAGTCAAAGTGATGTTCCGCCCACGGGGAATTCAAGTCCCCTGTCACATACGAGAGGTGGGGCATGCGGCGAAAGAGACGCAAATAGCAGTACTCGGGGGCGAGGTGCAGAAACCGGGCGGGTTGCGTAAAAAAGTCCGTGCATTCTTTCAGGTAAATCCAGACCGCGCGGTGCCGTTCGAGGGACAAGGTGTGTGGGGCCAAGGCGTTCGGCCGCTTCCAGATGCGACCGTAAGGCAACAGCTTGCGGTAGGTCTTTCCGGAAATCGGATCCTCAAATCGATTCCCTCGCCAAACAAATGCAACCAGCACCACCGTCCAACGGGTCAATGGCTGCAACCGATGGCGCGGCACGAACCGGGTCAAAAACGCAATTACTTGTTTCACGGAGGCAAAGGTAGGCCGCAAGGAAAAGCCCGCTCCGGCGAACCGAAGCGGGCTTTTCAACCGCGGGACGGGAACAATTAGTGCACTACGAGACGCACCGCTCCGCGCTCGCCACCCGCTGAAACCGAATAGACCCCTGCAGCCCAAGTGGACACGTCAAGCACCGTTTGGCCTGCACCGGCCAACGCAGGAATCCGCCCGACAGTGCGTCCAACAGCATCGGTGACCACCAGCTCTTCAACTCCTGCAGCGTCCGACCACGTCAAACGCACCAGGCCGTCGGCTGGATTCGGGAAGGCCTGCAGCAGGGATTCGGAAGTCTCGGACACACCGACCACCGTCACGGTGACGGGAACCCGTTCTGAAGGGCATGCCACAGAAGGCGCCTCTACCACCCAATCGTAGAAGAAGTAGTAGTAATTCAGCGCATTTTGCTGGCCCGCCGTGCTCTGGGTGATCGAGGCCAAACTGCCGAGCGCATAGGGGTAGTTCAAGGCAGAGCCGAGCCCGTCCCGCCAAAGTTGCGGATTGCCCGTGTAGCAGCGCAGACCGTAGCCCACACCGGCTGGGACTACAATGCCCAAGGCAACGGTGCTCTCACCGTCCGGCACGTTGACCGTCACGTTGTTGCCCACGGGATTCCCCGCCGCATCGATTACCCCGAATTCACGCTCGCCTGCGCCATTTGCAAAGACCTTCACTGAGACGAGAACGAGGTCCTCGTAGGCATCGAAAATCATCCAGCGGGCGCTGTTGTCGTGGAATTGGCCTGCATCGGTAGAGGTTTCTCCACCCATCGCCGATACCGGCTCGGTACCTGCAAAGTCCTCCACCCAATACGTGGTAGTTTCCGTAAGCACCGGGGTGACGAAGGGATTGCCCTCGAAAACAGGTGTCTCCGCATCCACAGCATCGAACCAACGGAGGTTCGTACCGGTGGCGCTGAGTTCTACCGATCCCGATCCATTCACTTCCACATCCGTGGCTACGGGGGCAGCCGGGCTGGGGTAGACCGTGAAGATAAACGCCTCCGAGTTCCCAGTATTTCCGCAGATGTCGAGCATCGATACCGTGTAAGTGCCCGATTCGGTAACCGTGATGGATTGCGTGGTCGCATTGTTCGACCACAACCACGCCGTGCCATTCGGAGCAATCAACTCAGCGGAAGACCCCGCACAAAACTCCAACTCGCCGACCACGGTCACTTGAGGAACACCGGGCTCTACCACCACCACGTCCACGGACGCGGTGACGCCTGCACATCCTTCAGCAGTGAAAACCGTAGCGTTGTAGGTGCCGGTTGCGGCGACTTCAAGAACCGCATCCGTGCTTCCGTTCGACCACACTATGGACGTGAAGTCACCCGGGACAGTCAACGTTGCCGTCGTGCCTGGGCAGATTTCCGTAGCACTGGCTTCGATGGCCACCTCGACGGTGCACTCCGCCTCGAGCAAATTGTGGTACTGGTCGATGGCCGGGTTGTCGATGACTGTGGTCAATCCGGCTGGCCATTCGATGGTCACTTGGTCCACCTCTGTGGCGTCGCCGAGACCGAAAATGCAATGGAAGGTGTTCGTGATGCCGTAGCTCTCGCCGGCACGCACTTCGCGGATTTGGGTTCCGAAGGAGCCCGTGATCGTCACCTTCGCTCCCACCGCGTCTTTGTTCGAAACAATGCCTTGCAAATCAAACGCAATCCAGTGGTTCGCATTTGCGTCGTTCACCCACAGCCGGTCCGGATTGCCGTTGTCCGGGCTGTTGTAGCCGTTGCCGTAGCTGGCGTACAAATCCATGAAGCCGTCGCGGTTCACATCCCCGAGGGCGAAGCTGTGCATCGTGGCCGTTGCCGGGAAAGCGGCCACCTCGGTGAACGTACCGTCGCCGTCGTTGTGGAAGTAGCGGTGGATTCCGCCGCCGAGGACCACGTCCACGTAGCCGTCGTTGTCGAAGTCTGCGAGTTTCGCCTGGAGGCAGAACCCGCTGACGCCCAATCCGCTCGCGGCCGTGCCATCGGTGAAATGCCCGGTGCCGTCGTTGATCATCAGCTTCATCGTGGCCGAGTGGGTGGTGATGAAGCAGTCCCAGTCACCGTCGTTGTCCACATCGGCGAAGTCCGCCGTCCAGCTTTGCTCGTTGAGGACGAGTCCACGGTCTGCTGCTTGTTCGGTGTAGAAGTTGTTGCCATCGTTGACCCAGAGCTGGTTTTGGCGGCGCGGGTCGAAGGGGTCGTTCACGAACTGGCGGCATTTGGCAATCATGAGGTCGAGGTCGCCGTCGTTGTCGAAGTCGCTCCACACCGTGCCGTAGTTGCCGCTGTGGTCGTTGCCCGGGTAGTTCTGCAGCGCATACTCCGTGAGGTCAATGAGTTCCAGGGCCGGTGTCAATGCCGTGCCGTCTCCGCGCCACATGCGGCTCAAACCGTCGTCGTGGCAGCCGAAAGCGTCGAGTTGGCCGTCGTTGTCGATGTCGGCAAAGTTGCACGCCTGCATGAACATCGAACCGTTCGCCAGCTGCACGTCCGTGGCTGAGCCGACCCCGTCGATGTGCTTCACGTGCACACCGTCGTAGGATCCGCCGCTGAAGACGTCTTTGTGGCCGTCGTTGTCGAAGTCGGCGATGACCATGCCCCACTGGTTCGAGTTGGAGACATTGCCTTAGTTGACCCGCGGGAAACTGACATCTACACCCT
>CAZMNI010000064.1:8571-10100 GCA_964567615.1 uncultured Chryseobacterium sp. | reverse complement strand
GCCGCCGGCGATGGTGCGCGTTGCTGCATTGCGCGTGGTGTGCTGTGCGCTGCTCGTAGCTGGACTTGTGGGCTGGTCGCGCATCCGCTTGGGGCGCCACCGACCGTCTGAAGTGTTCGCAGGTTACGCCCTGGGCTTCTTCGGCATGCTGGTCGCCGTGTTGGTCGGAAGCGGCGTCTTTTGATTCCTCAGGGAGGGGTTAGCCGCTGCTGCCACCGCCACGCATCGCGCAACGCGTCCTGCAGCGTCAACCGCGCTTGCCATCCGAGCACCTCCTTCGCCCGCGTCGCATCGGCCCAAACTTCCACCGCGTCCCCCGCTCTGCGCTCCCCGATTTGGTGCGGCACTGGCACGCCCGTCGCCACTTCAAAGGCCCGAATGACCTCCAGCACGGAGGATCCTTTTCCCGTCCCCAAGTTCACCACGGTGCATCCAAGAGCTGCGTGCCCGTTCAGCAGCGCCTCAAGCGCCCGCACGTGGGCCTCTGCCAAATCCACGACGTGGATGTAGTCGCGGATACACGTCCCATCCGGCGTGGCATAGTCGTTCCCGAAAACAGTCAGCGGCGGGCGCACCCGCGCCACTGCCTGGGTCAAGTAGGGTACGAGGTTGTTCGGGATGCCTAACGGGAACTCACCTATGGCCGCGCTCGGGTGTGCCCCGACGGGATTGAAGTACCGCAGCACCATGGCGCGGAATTCCGGCCAAGCGCGGGCGACGTCGCTCAAGAGCTGTTCGCCGACCTGCTTTGTCGCTCCATAGGGCGAAGTGGCGGGACGAATCGGAGCCTGTTCGTCCACAGGAACGGATTCGGGCTCGCCATATACCGTGCAGCTGCTCGAAAACACAAAAGCAGCGCAGCCCTGCCGGCGTGCCACATCGAGGACCACAGCCGTACCTGCGACATTGTTTCTCCAGTACTTCAGCGGCTCTGCAACGCTTTCACCCACGGCTTTGAACGCGGCAAAGTGGATGATGCCTGCAAAGGGACCCGCCCGGTGGAATGCGGCTTCTACTTCCGCCTCCACCGTGCAATCTGCCTCGATGACCTCGATGTGTTTGCCGCAGATTGCAGCCACGCCGTCCACCGCATCGCGGCTGGAGTTGCTGAAATTGTCCAGCAACACCGGCTCAAACCCAGCTTCCACCAGCGCTACGGCGGTGTGGGAACCGATGTAGCCTGCACCGCCAGTAACGAGAATCCGTTCCATGCCCCGAAAGTACGGCAGTATCTTCGGCCCATGCAGTGGACAATAGACGACCGCAGGGCCTTCGAGGCACGCGGTTGGTCATTAGATTATGTTGATTATGTGATAGATAGGTTGCTTTCTGGTCCCGATGCGTCCCGTGCTGTACGGCCGGCGGTGCTGGGAGATGGCATCGAGCAACTGACGGAAGTCGACCGCGCAGCATGCCGGGTCCGGGGCCCTTGCGCCTCTCCAAGGCCCTCTACCTCTTCAACCACGCCCTGCGTGTCATGTACGACATGGAGTACCGCCGCCTCCCCAACTCCCGCATGCGCGGCGGCC
>CAZMNI010000064.1:0-8561 GCA_964567615.1 uncultured Chryseobacterium sp. | reverse complement strand
CATGGGCGAGGTTCATTCCTGCATCCGGAGCGGCCACGCGGATGTTTAGCGGCTTCGAAGGGCCGACGCGGGAGCGTTCGCTGGCACTTTGGCAGGCCCATGCGCACCGCACGGGGCTGCAGTTGCCTGGGGAGGGTGCTGAAGCTGCCATCCGCTACTGGGCAGGGCTTCCGAAGGGCTTCCTGCCTTTTTTGCCAGGAGAGGACGGCTGGTTGTCTGCATTTGAGGCCCATGCAGCAGAAAACTGCCTCGGTTCTGTGGAAGCGGCATTGCATTTCTCCGTTCCTGAAGGGTTCGAGGAACGGGCTTCAGAGGCGGTCGTGGCGGGTTGGCACGTACAACCGCCCTCCACGGACTTGCTGGCGTGGGACGTGGCTGCGGCTGCTCCGGCGCGGAATGGAGATGGGTCTTTGCTGTTTCGCCCCGGCGGTCACGGGGCGCTGCTCGGGGCATTCGCTTCTCTCGGTGCACCGCTGGTGGCCATCCGCAATGTGGACAACGTGGTTCCCTTGGACACCATGCCGTTGCGTGCCGCATGGAGTGAAGCGTTGGCGGGTCGTGCCCTGCAGTTGGTGGAGGAGCGGGATGATGTGTTTGCTGTGTTGGAGGCCACGGGAGATTGGGAACCTGCAGCAGAGTGGCTCCGGCCGTTCTATGCACAGCCCGTGGAATCAAAAGAGGCGGTGCGGGATGCGCTGTGTAGACCGATCCGGGTAGCGGGGATGGTCCAGGCATCAGGCCACACCGGCGGAGGACCTTTTTGGGTGCGCGCGGAACAGGGCATTGCCCGGTTGGGAATTTTAGAAGGTGTAGAGGTTCCGGAAGGCCTACCGACTGGAACCCACTTCAATCCTGTCGAACTGGTCTGTGCCCTGCAATTGCCTGGAGGTTGCCAAATGGTGGCCCAAGACTTTGCGAATCCCGCGGCCTGCTTCGCTTCCACCAAGGTCATCGGGGGACGCGCTGTGCGCATCCTTGAGCATCCGGGACTGTGGAACGGAGGGATGGAGGGTTGGCTCACGCGATTTGTGGAACTCCCTTCGTCGGTGTTTCGGCCGGTAAAAACCTGGGAAGACCTGATTCCACAGTAAAGCAAAAAGCCACCTGAAGTCAGGTGGCTTTCATTTTGAACTGAATTTTCTTGAGCTCAGCGCTTGATGACAGTTTGCTGGCTGACTTGGCCGCCGTTCATCACCCGAACACTGTATACACCTGTATTCCAGCTTGAAGGAACGACAATTTGAACGACTTCACCTGCGCGAATGTCTGAGCGGGTTTCGCGGAAGGATACAAATCCTAACATGTCAATAACCTCAATCCGGCATTCACCTTTCATATCATTTTGAAATGAAACATTGAGGTATTCGATGAAAGGATTGGGATAAACCGACAGTGCGCTGACTGGTACAGCCTCTGGTTCGGTCACTTCGGATGATGAACCCGAAGTTTCAATGCGGCTTGCTTCTTCCTCTGCGATTTGGGGGCGGAATCCGATTGCCATGGAGATGTTTGAGGACAGCGTCCATCCATCCACGAACAAGGCATGTTCGGGTTCTACCATGTTGCGGCTGTGAAGCACGAGATGTGCGTTGCCACGCGTCTGAAGGAAGAGGCGGAAGTTGACATCTTCCGTGACCGGAGCCTTGATGTCAATGGCAAGGATACCTGAAAACCCCTGCACCAACTTCGTTTGAGTGGTGCTGATGGGATTGCCGTACTTGTCTTGAATGCCCACGATCAGGCTTCCACCGCGGCGCACCTCTTTGACCATGAGGTAAACGGTCTCGGTGTAGCCGGTCATGCAAGAGGTAAAAGCTTGGTCTGCGGTTTGGTTGTTCAACCGAACTGAAGTGTTGCCGAAAGGAGTCGACGTGACACAATCGTGGTCCAAATCGCTGAGCGGATGCGCCGTTCCAGTCAAGCCTGTCGTCTGAGCGAAGGTTGTAACTGCCAAAGCGAGCGCGGCGGCGGTCATCAGGACCGCAATCAAGGAATTCTTGAGGTTCATGGGTAGGATGTTTCGCATGTGTTTTGTGACACGTACGAAGCCTCCACCTGGAAGGTTTCACTTTTCTACTCGCCGAGGTGCAGGCGCAGATCCGCTTGTGGGCATTCTTCTTCGGGTGCGTTTGTACACACCACGACGGTCGCCCGTTCGGCCCACCGGTCAAGCAACGACCGGTACCAGACCTTGCCACTAGCATCGAGGTTTGCTGCCGGCTCATCCAAGACCACCAAGGGCGACGCAGTGCCCCATGCCAGTCCCAAATGGATCCGCGCGCGCATGCCCGTGGAAAGGGTCCGCAACGGCGCATCCAGAAACCCTCCGATGCCCGCATCTTCCCACGTGCGGGTTACTGCCGCGGGTTCGGGCACCGAACGGAAGGTGGCGTGCCATTTGAGCGCTTCGCGGGCAGTCAGATGCGGTGGCAGCGCTGAACCCGTCCCGACGAGGAGGGTGTGCAGCAACACCTCGGATCCGCTCGTGTGCACGGCATTCCAGCAGCAGGATCCGTCGGAGGGCACCAAGTGGCCCGCAATGACGCGGCCCAAGGTGGATTTGCCGCTGCCGTTCATCCCAGTCAACGCTACGCGGGCTCCGGCCGGGATTTGGAAGTGTTGGCCCACAAAAACCCACCGGTCTGTGAATCGGTGGCCGAGGCCCGTTGCTTCAACCGACCACCCCGCCATGTCAGAACGGCCCGCGGATGATGCCCTTGTCCGATGCCCGAATGAACTCCAGGACGGTGTCCTTGTCCGCGCAAGCCGGCAATTCGGCGTCGGCAATCTTCAACGCCTGGGCCATATTGCCGTTTTGGACATACAAGGTGCGGTAGATGTCTTCGATGCGTTGGATCCTGTCTGCATCGTAACCACGCCGACGCAAGCCGATGGCATTGACACCGATGTAGCTCAACGGCTCCCGGGCCGCTTTGATGTAGGGCGGAATGTTCTTGCGCACCAGCGAGCCTCCTGCGACAAACGCGTGCTGACCGATGGTCACGAACTGCTGCACCCCGACCATGCCTTCGATGATGACCCAGTCTTCGATGGTGACGTGGCCTGCGATGTTGCCCGAGTTTGCAATGATGACGTGGTCGCCGACGTGCACGTCGTGCGCCAAATGGGTATACGCCATCAGCAAGCAGTCGCTCCCGACCCGCGTCACCCAACGGTCTGCAGTAGCCCGATTCACCGTGGCGCACTCCCGGATTACGGTGCGGTCGCCGATTTCAACCGTGGTGGCCTCACCGGCGTACTTCAGGTCCTGCGGCGCGGCTCCGACCACTGCACCGGGGAAGATTTTGCATTCCTGGCCCACGGTCGTGCCGCTGAGCAAGGTTGCATGCGGGCCGACCCAGGTGCCGTCGCCCACCCGGACGTTCGCACCGATGTAGGCAAAGGGTTCCACCACCACTCCGGCGCCGAGAAGCGCCTCTGGGTGGACAAATGCGGATGGGGAAATCACGTCCCGAAGGTACGGGGTCAGGCCTGTTTGGCCACCTGCGCAAGCATCTCGGCCTCAGAAACCAGTACCCCCCGCACGAAGCCCCGCCCGCGCATGTGCACCAGACCGCGGCGGATGGGCGAGAGCAATTCCAGATGGAAAATCACCGAATCGCCCGGCACCACTTTTTGTTTAAAGCGCACGTTGTCAATCTTCATGAAGTACGTCGTGTAGTTCTCCGGATCGGGCACGCTCTTCAGTGCAAAAATGCCACCGACCTGGGCCATGGCTTCTACCTGCAATACGCCGGGCATCACCGGGTTACCGGGAAAATGGCCTTGGAAGAAGGGCTCGTTCATCGTCACGTTCTTCAAGCCGGTGATGCTCGATTCGTCCATCGCGAGGATGCGGTCGACGAGCAGGAACGGATACCGGTGGGGCAGGAGCCGTTCGATGCCGGTGATGTCGATGATTCCGGGGCGGTTCGGGTCCAAATCCGGCAAGCCGGCTTCCGTCCGCATGCGCTGCCGAATCAAACGCGCAAAAGCCACGTTCCCAGCGTGTCCGGGCCGTGCAGCGAGGATGTGTCCGCGGATGAACACACCGGTCAAGGCCAAATCGCCCACGATGTCCAACAACTTGTGCCGCGCAGGTTCGTTCGGAAAACGCAGCGGAGAGGTGTTCAGCACGCCGGGCGCCTCAGCCCGGGCGCGCAAGTCGGGTTTGCCGAGCAAACTCCCGATTTCTGCTAACTCTTCCGCGCTGTAAGGGCGCTCGATGAGCACTACCGCATTGTCCAGATCTCCGCCTTTGATCAGGCCTTCCCGGGCCAACGTAGTGACCTCTTTGAGGAACACAAACGTGCGGCAGCGCGCGATGGTCTCTGCAAACTCCTCCAACTTCGAAATGGAGGCATGCTGTGTGCCGAGGACGGGGCTGTGGTAATCCACCATCACGGTTGCCCGGAACGTTTCGTCCGGGTTCGGGACGGCGAGCATTTCAACGCCCTTTTCTGCGTCTTCGTACGTGAGGTTTTCCTTGAACGTGTAGAACTTCCTCGGGGCACTTTGTTCCACGTACCCTGCAGCAAGCAGTGCGTCGACGTAGGGCAGTGCGCTGCCGTCGAGGATGGGGATTTCAGGTCCGTGGACCTCGATGAGTGCATTGTCTATTTCGCAGCCGTACAGCGCGGCGAGGACATGTTCCGTGGTGTGGACCCGCGCACCGTTTTGCTCCAAGGTGGTGCCGCGCTGTGTGCCGACGACGCGGTCCACGTCGGCTTCGATCAGGGGCTCACCAGGCAGGTCGGTCCGGCGGAAGACGTAGCCGTGGTTTTCCGGTGCAGGATGCAGGGTAAGTTGGTTGAATTCACCGGTGTGCAGGCCGACTCCTGAGAAGCTGATGGAGTGGGCAAGGGTGCGTTGGTTCATGGTTTTTCGGTCCGTTGCGCGTAGGGTACGAGGTGTTCAAGTGCCGCGATGCGGCCCAAAATGTTCTCCCGCAGCAGCGCCCGCATGCCGAGTTGCGCGGCGAGGTACTTGTCCATGGGAAGGGAGGGGGAACCGCGGTGGTCGGTGTCTGGCTTGAGAAGGCTCGCTCCGATGCCGGATTGTGCGCCGATCCGGATGCCGTCGGCGATGCGGATGTGGCCGGCGATGCCCACTTGACCGCCGATCATGCACCGGGCGCCGATGGCGGTCGAGCCGGCGATGCCGGTTTGGGCGGCGATGACGGTGTGGTCGCCGATGGAGACGTTGTGGCCGACTTGGATGTGGTTGTCGAGTTTCACGCCGCGCCCGAGGACCGTGGACCCGAGGGTGGCCCGGTCGATTGTCGTGCTGGCGCCGATTTCGCACCCCTCCCCGATGACCACGTTGCCGGTTTGGGGGACTTTTCGGTACGCTCCGTCGGATTGGGGAGCAAATCCGAACCCGTCTGAACCGATGACGGCATTCGCCTGGAGTATGCAATCCGCACCGATTTCGCAGCGGTCTCCGATGCGGACCCCGGAGTGGAGCAACGAGCGGTCGCCCACCTGTGCCCCTTGGCCTACGTATACGTGTGCCCGGAGGTCTGCCTGTGCCCCGATGTGTGCATCCGCCTCGATGACCACGTAGGGACCGATGGCACATGCAGGGCCCACCACTGCACTCGGGTGGATGACGGCCGTCGGATGGATGCCGGCCGGTCTGCTCGCCGTTGTGTCAGCGAGTTCCAGTACCCGGCCAAATGCGGCATACGGATCGGCCACGCGCACGAGGGTCAAGGTGCCCGGCAGGGACCGATTTGGAACAAAATCCTCCGAAACAATGGCTACTGACGCCCCTGTCCCGTAGATGTAGCCTTCGTAATCCGGGTTTGCTAAAAACGTTAAGTCGCCTGCCTCAGCGGATTCGATGCGGCCCACGCGCCTCACGGTCGCATGCCCATTCCCCTCCACCCGGCCGTTCAGGAACGCAGCGAGTTCATCTGCCGTTCGTTGCATGGGTCAAAGGTAGGTCCCGTGGGCGTGAAGCGCATTCCAAACGGTACAGAACGTCTCCAGCTCAAGTGGCACGTCCCACCTGGGATCCCCGATGCGGTCGAGCACCACTTCGCGCACCTCGTGGTTCCGGTTCTTTTTGTCTTTTGCCATGTACGACCACAGTTCAAGTGGATCCGCGGGTGGTGGCGGCCCGCCTAACCATTTCAGGAGGGCGCCATCGGCAAGTTCGAGCACTTCAGGGGCACCGAGGCGAAGCGCACACCGCATGCCGTGTCCCACGCATCGTCCATGTGCCATCGGGACGCCGTGGGCGTGGCTCCAAGCTTCCAAGGCGTGTCCGACGGTGTGGCCGAAGTTCAGCGCCTTGCGCGGACCTTCCTCGTGTGGATCGGCTGCTGCGATGCGGCGCTTGATGGCGATGGACTGGGCGATGAGCGGAACGACGGTTGCATGGGATGGCGTTGTGATGTCCGCAACGTGTCTCCAACTTGCTGCTCCGTCGATGAGGGCGTGTTTCGCCAACTCGAACCAGCCCGACAGCAGCTCTTCTTCTGGGAGGGTAGCAAGCCACTCCGGGTGCACCAGGACGGCCTCTGGTGCATAAAAAGTCCCGAGGATGTTCTTTGTGCCCTGAAAGTTTGCGGCTGTTTTTCCGCCATGCGCCGCATCAATCATGCCCACGAGGGTCGTCGGCATCCAAATAGCGCGCACGCTTCCCCGCTTCCACGTAGATGCGGCAAATCCCACGGCATCAGTAACCGTTCCGCCGCCGACACCTGCTACCGTGTCTCCCCGGCCCAAGTTCATCCGGTCGAGGGCGTCCCAAATGCGCACAATGCCTTCCAGTGTCTTGAGCGATTCCCCGGCGACGAGGGGCTCCCAGGCAGAAACGCTTGTCCAGCTGGGTTCCTGTTGTAGGATGTCGGCAACGGGGAGCCGTGCGTCGTAAAACACGGCCCGAGGCACTTTTATATTTTCGTTGAGTGATGTATAAAAAATCACGATTCAATTATATAAACAGCGCTGACTGAAACGCCCGTTCGCTCGGAAACAAAATCGGCAGACCTGGAGGCCTGCCGATCGGAGTGGTACTACCGGGATTCGAACCTGGGACACGCGGATTTTCAATCCGCTGCTCTACCAACTGAGCTATAGTACCGCTTCAGCGCGTGCAAATATAGGGGAGTCCCGTCCAATCCGCAACTTTCACTGAGTGGGAAACTCTGAATTGAGGCAATTGTCAAGGGCCGTTCCGCGTGCATGTGTGCAATAAGGGGAAAGAATCGACTGATGCGAAATCTTCGTCGATGAAGCACATTTTTTTTCTTGCAAACAGAGGCCTTACCCCATACATTCGTGGCTCGTATTCAGCTCGTGCCCTTCGGGACAACGGGTTGGATTGAATGAAACAGACCACCAATTCACTTGTGTCATGCGTAAACTGTTGCTTCTGTTGACATCATGTTGCCTTTTGCTCGGGCTCCATGGTGCGTTTGGGCAAATCCCTGCAGGGCTTCCTACATCCTCAACAACAATTCCTCCTGGATATTGGTTGGGGATTGAACCTTACATGGTCCACACGACGCCATATCTGGGTCCCTTTGGCACAACAAATTTGGTCGGACAAACTACCTATCGAGTCTATCTCCACACGAACAATGCGACGGACTTCTTGTCCTCTATCTCTGGAGAAGCTGCGAATCCGTTTGTGTTGAATTCAACTTCAACGCCAGCGTGGTTCAATGATTTGGTTTTCGGGTCGAATTTCGGTTCCCAGATCAATTCGGGATTCTTTTTAATGATCCCGGCCTTGCAATACGACAGCTGGCTCACAATTGGAGCCGCACAATCTGCGGTAGGGTATTCCCTTTCCGAGACAACAGTAGTGACGCCATGGGCCCAGTTCAATGCGGGGCAAAACGTCTTGATGAACCATCCTACGGGTTGGGCCATGTATGGGCTCAATCCCTGCCCTTCCGGCGTGGGATGCACCTACACCCATCCTGGATACGCTGGCGATGATTTGAAAGTCTTGGTGGGCCAAATCACAACCGCGGGAACCATCACCGGTTCTATGTATGTGCAGGTATTCCAAAACGGCCTTGCGACCTCAGAGTTCCGTGGATTGATGCCCATTTTGACGAGCGATCCGGAAGCGGCGATTTCAGGATGCACCGATGTGGCAGCATGCAATTACAATGCATCCGCCACAGTGGACAACGGCACATGTGCCGTCCCAACTGGGTGTGATTTCTGTTCGGCCGGTGCCGTAGCAGATGGAGATACAGATAACGATGGCGTTTGTAACGCAAGCGAGGTGGCAGGCTGTACGTCGAATGTGGCATGTAACTACAATGCATCCGCTACAGATGACAACGGGTCTTGCGTGTTTGCTGTGGGCTGTGATTTCTGTTCGGCCGGTGCCGTAGCAGATGGAGATACAGATAACGATGGCGTTTGTAACGCAAGCGAGGTGGCGGGCTGCACGGACCCAGCTGCTTGCAACTTCAATGCATCCGCTACAGATGAAGACGGCTCCTGTCAGGTGAATGATGTGTGTGGTGTTTGCGGTGGCACGGGCATTTCGGCCGGCGCATGCGACTGCGCGGGCAATACGCTGGACGCCTT
>CAZMNI010000063.1:0-10170 GCA_964567615.1 uncultured Chryseobacterium sp. | reverse complement strand
GTGAAGGCCACCCGCGGGAAGGACCTGTACATGACGATCACGGAGAGCAAGCGGCACTTCGATGACGGCGGCGGGATTCACTACCAGAAGCACAAGATTTTCCTCTACCAGGAAGACTTCGACAAATTCGAGGAAGGATTTCTCGATGCAGTAGACAAGATCCAAGAACTCGTGGCTACGGGTGAATTCCGTGGCCCTTCGCCCGAACGGAGCGGAGACGACAGCGAGTCGGAAGCATCCAACGACGGCCCGCGCAAACAAGACGTCGACTTCGAAGATCTCTGAGCCGGTCGGGGGAGGTTGATAACTTTTCAGCCTGTGCCGGGGGTGCGGAAGTATCTTTGGGTGTTCCGCTGATGGAGATGATGCGCATTCAGTACCTAGGTCATTCGTGTGTGTGGGTCTCTGCCGGAACACGGCGGCTGCTCATCGACCCGTTTATTCGGCAGAACCCATGGGCTGCACACATGCGTCCAGAGGAACTTGAGGTGACAGATGTGCTGCTGACCCACGGGCACGAAGACCACGTGGCGGGGGCCCTTGAATTTGCGGTCCGCCCGGACGTGCGCACGGTCGCCTGCCATGAGATTGCAGAATGGTTCGGAAAACAGGGGGCTTCTCAGCCTGTGGGCATGAACCTCGGTGGGACCCTGCGGTGGGACGGAGGTAGCTTGCGCATGGTGCCTGCAGCCCATTCCAGCACGCTGCCGGACGGCACACCCGGTGGGGTGGCTGCAGGCTACCTGGTTGAAGCCGAGGGCTTCCGGTTGTACCATGCGGGCGATACAGCGCTCACCGCCGAGATGCGGGTCATCGGGGAGCTGTGGCCGCCCGATGTCGCCTTGCTGCCGGTCGGGGATCACTTCACCATGGGACCTGAAGATGCACTCCTTGCAGCGCGCATGCTGCACTGTACACGGGTCATTGCACTGCATTTCGACACCTTCCCTCCCGTTGCCCTGAGCGATGGACGCAAACGGGAAGCCCAGGAGGCATTCCTCCGCGACGGCCGTTCTCTGACCTTCTTAGCAATCGGCGAGGAATACTCGCTTCACTGAGCGATTCCATGGGCAAGATCATCGCCATAGCAAACCAAAAGGGCGGCGTCGGCAAAACGACTTCCGCCATCAACCTCGGCGCCTGCTTCGGCGCCTTGGAATTCAGAACCCTACTCGTCGATGCCGATCCCCAAGCGAACGCCACGAGCGGACTGGGGATCGACCCGCTGAGCTGCGATACGGGCACGTATGAGGCGCTGCTTGAAGGCAAGGTGGCGGCAGATGCCATTCGCACCACCTCTTCCCCGAACCTCGATGTGTTGCCGGCGCGCATCGATTTGGTCGGTGCTGAGATCGAGCTCATCTCCATGGAAGGGCGAGAACTGCGGTTGGCAGAAGCGTTGAAGTCGGTTCGGGATGCCTACGATTTCATCCTGATCGACTGCTCCCCCAGCCTTGGACTCATCACCGTGAATGCCCTGGCTGCCGCAGATGCCGTCTTGATTCCCGTGCAATGCGAGTACTTTGCTCTTGAAGGCTTAGGAAAATTGCTCAACACGGTGCGCATCGTGCAAGACCAACTCAACCCAGAACTGGGCGTAGAAGGCATCTTGCTCACCATGTACGACACCCGGTTGCGGCTTGCAAATCAGGTGGTCGACGAAGTACGGACCCATTTTGAAGACCTGGTCCTTGACACCATTATCCACCGGAACACGAAGTTAGGGGAAGCTCCGAGCTTCGGGGAATCCATCATCGTCCACGATGCGGCATCGAAGGGCTCGGTGAACTACCTCAACCTGGCGCGCGAATTGCTCCAGCGCAATCGGATGACCCGACTGCGCCAAGACCAGCGTGAACTTCCGGTGGAACACCCATAAAGCATGGCAAAAAAGCAAGCACTCGGTCGCGGTCTCGAAGCCCTGCTTTCATCGGCTCCGCGCCGCGAAGCGCCACGAAATGCCGCAGTGGAACACCACAGCGCAGCAGCACCCGCGGAGCGACCGGAAGTGGTTGCCTTCATGGCAGGGGAGATTTCAGTGTTGCCCATTGCGTGCATCGAAGCGAACCCAGATCAGCCGCGGCGTGACTTTGACGCTGAAGCACTGAACCAGCTTGCGTCGAGCATCGCGGAGTTGGGCATCATCCAGCCCATCACAGTGCACCGGGCAGGGCCGAACACGTACCGCATCGTATCCGGTGAACGTCGGTTTCGCGCGGCGCAGCTGGCGGGGCTTGATCGCATTCCGGCCTACCTGCGCGAGGCCGATGACACCACCCTCCTCGAGATGGCCCTGGTGGAAAACATCCAGCGGCAAGACCTGCACGCCATCGAGTTGGCCCAGTCCTTTCACCGGCTGATCGAAGAATGCGGATTGACCCACGACCGGCTGGGCAAACGGCTCGGGGTCGACCGGTCCAGCATCACGAACCACTTGCGGCTGCTAAAGCTTCCGGCCGACATCCAGCTCGCTGTGAGCGAACGGCGCCTGGGGATGGGGCATGCGCGTGCACTGGTGGCCGTCGATGACCCCGTGCGCCAGCGCGTCCTGTTCGAACGCATCCTTTCGGACGATTTGAGCGTGCGCCAAGTGGAAGAATTGGCACGTCCCCGGGCAACGCCGCCGCGTTCGCAGCGCCCGGTACTGACCTTCGACCGCCAGCAGGTACAGGCGGAGTTGCGGCTGAAATACGGCACGAAGGTGGCACTCAAGCCGGACACTGCAGGCGGAGGTAAAATCGAGTTGCCGTTCAAAGACAACGAGGAACTCGACCGGCTGTTATCCCAGCTGGGCCTATGACCTGTTGGGTACTCGGCGTGGTGATGTGGGGAGCGGCGGGCACTGCGCCCGACTCCGCTGCAGAGGAACGCACGGCGGTGGAACGGCAGATCCACCGGACCACGGTCGCAGCGGCGTGCGTTCCGGGCGCAGGCCAAATCCTGAACAAGCAACCGTGGAAGGCTCCCCTGGTTTGGGGTGGTTTGGGCGCGTGCGCCTGGTCTGCGATGCGGCAAGGTGCGGCGTACCGTTCTGACCTCGATGCCCTGATTGCTGAAACAGACGGCGATCCGTCCACCCTGAATCCGACCGAATACTCGGCGACCACATTGAACGCCATGGCCTTAGAGCACCGGAGACTGCGAGACCTCGGCTGGATGGCCTTCGGTGGGGTCTACCTGCTTTCCGTGGTGGAGGCCCACGTTCACGCCCACCTCTTGCACTTTGATGTCAGCGAGTCCCTCACGGCCAGTTTGACACCGTTGCCTACCGGGGGATGTGGCGTCTCACTGGCCTGGTCGCCGCGTTGATGTAATTTGGCCCACCGATACGCATCCCATTGACAATGGAACTGATTCCTTGGATTCTTCTGGGCCTGCTGGTCCTCGTGCAGCTCGGCACCTTGCCGATGCTGTTCCGGCGGGCAGGGATGCCTGCGTGGTTGGGTGCAGTACCCCTCGTCAATTTGGTCTTTCTCCTGCGCTTGATTCGCAGGCCCTGGTACTGGGCATTTGCGCTCTTTGTTCCTGGAATCAACTTGCTTCTGCTTGCCATTCTGCACGTGGAGGCAGGGATTTGTTTCGGCAAACGTTCCACGGCAGAACAGTGGCGCATGGGGACACTTCCGTGGTGGGGGCTGGTCGATTTGGCCCGCTCAGAAGCATCCTACTTGGGACCTCGGGATTGGTCGAAAACGAAGAAAAGCGGCATCCGCGAGTGGTCGGAATCCATCCTGTGGGCGGTCATTGTGGCCAGCGTCGTGCGAACACTCCTCTTCGAAGCCTTCACGATCCCCACCGGTTCTATGGAAGGCAGCATGCTTGTCGGGGATTACCTGTACGTCAGCAAAACAGCCTATGGGGCGAAATTGCCTCAAACGCCGCTCACCATCCCCTTCATGCACAACGTCGTGCCGGGGACGATGATTCCCAGTTACGTCGAGGCGTTCAGCCTGCCCTTCAGCCGGCTGCCTGGCACCCGCGGCGTGCAACGCTACGATGCCGTTGTGTTCAACTTTCCTCACGGCGATACCATCGTGGTGGATACAGAACTCGCCGGCCATGATTATTACGCCATTCTGCGCAGAGAAGGCATCGCAGCTGCAGGAAACGATTTGGCGGTGTACACTGCCGATGCGGAGCGGTACAATGCCATGGCCCGGGCAGCGCTGCAAGATCGGTTTGGCCTGCGGCAGCGGCCCATTGACAAGGAAGAAAACTACGTAAAGCGCTGCGTCGGACTGCCCGGGGAAACCCTTGAAGTGCGCGATCGTCAAGTGTTTATCAACGGCGAGGCCCTTGCACCTCCCGCGAACCTGCAGTTTGAATACGAGGTCACGTTCACGAACCAAATGAATGCGAAACGGGCCGTGGATGCCCTCGAACTCACGCATGTGGATTTGGGACCAGCTACGCTCAATGGCGATCGGGTGGTGGCGGTACTGGCCTTGACCGACGCGGAAGTGCAGGCCCTCGAAGGGGGGTCACTGGTCGAGTCCATCCGGCGTGTGGATGTCAGCACCCGGCGCGGAACGCTTGAATTGTTTCCGAATGTCTCCAGTGACGAATTCGACACCTGGGATCCAGACCACGTCGGGCCCATTTTGATTCCGAAACGTGGACTGCAGGTGCGGCTGGATGCCCGCAACCTGGCCCTGTACCGCCGGGCCATAAGTGTTTACGAGGGGCGCCAGCTCGAGCAACGACCGGACGGCATCTACATCGACGGCTTGAGGTCGGACACGTACACGTTCGGTCAGGACTACTACTGGATGATGGGAGACAACCGGCACCGGTCTGCGGACTCGCGGATGTGGGGGTTTGTGCCCGAAACGCACGTGGTAGGACGTGCGTCATTCATTTGGTTCTCGCGCATGAATGCCGCCCAACATGGCGAGGCCAAGGTTCGATGGGACCGGGTCTTCCGGTTCGTCGAATGACGCCAGCGGCCCTTCCGCTGTGCCCGTTTCCGCCCGTCCACTGGTGGGAAGTGGCCGCACAAGGCGCAACAATTGACCTCTACGAACGGTGGGTGAAGGGCTCTGCGCGCAACCGTTGCCTGCTGGCCGATGCGAGCGGTTCCTTTTTTTTGACCATACCGGTCCTCCACCCAGGCCATGCAGCCGTGGCAGATGTGCGCATTTCTGGCCACGTTCCGGCGGAAAAGCTGTGGCGCACGGTGGCTACGGCGTACGGCTCCGCTCCATTTTTTGACCAAATCGAAGCCGAACTCCGTCCGATTTGGCACGATCGGCTGCGGGAAGGTGCAGCCCTCGGGGATGCGGCATTTGCTTTTCTTCGCTGGACCTCCGGCTGGATCGGCATCGCGGTGCCGCCGGTATCTGAGAACCCGCTGCCGCACCCGTGGGATGGCCTCGACCTGCGCGGGCGATCTGCGCTCGAAACGCCCTCCCCTCCTGCCCGATCCTATCCACGGATCTTCATGGACCGCGTACCGTTTCCTCAAGGGCTGTCGGTGCTCGATGCGCTGTTTCACCTCGGTCCGGCGGTCGGTGATGTACTTTCGCACCATGGAGCAACCAACGACCCTACTCGAACAGACCCCCCTGCACGCTGAACACGTGCGGTCGGGTGCAAAATTGGTTCCCTTTGCCGGGTACGAAATGCCGGTTTCGTACGCAGGATTGGTGGAGGAGCACCACGCAGTCCGCAACCACTGTGGGCTTTTCGATGTCTCGCACATGGGTGAGTTCTTTGTGTCCGGCCCCGGTGCGCTGGAATTGCTCCAATACGCAACCTCGAACGATGTCGCCCGCTTGAAACCGGGTCAAGTGCAGTATTCGTGCATGCCGAATGGCCAAGGTGGAATTGTGGACGACGTGCTCGTGTACCGGCTAGACGAGGATGCGTACATGCTGGTAGTCAACGCTTCGAATCGGGCAAAAGACCTCGCGTGGCTCCACGAATTGAACCGGTGGGATGCCACGGTGGAAGACCGTTCTGAAGCCTATGCCCTGCTTGCCCTGCAGGGACCTGGGGCTGCCGATGTCCTGCGTCCACTTGCTGACGGTCCGGACCCCGCGGAACTGGCGTACTACACCTTCAGGCGCGGCACCGTGTGCGGCAGGCCGGCACTCATCTCGGCCACGGGATACACCGGTGCAGGTGGCTTCGAACTCTACCTCGCCCCAACGGATGCACCCGCAGTCTGGGAGGCACTGCTGGCGGCCGGCGTTCCTCCGTGTGGACTGGGCGCCCGGGATACCCTTCGGTTAGAAGCCGGATTCTGCCTGTACGGCAATGACATCGACGACACCACTTCACCCATCGAGGCTGGACTGGGCTGGATTACGAAGTTCACGAAGGACTTCGTCGACCGCGAGCGCCTTGCATCCCAAAAGTCAGCCGGCACTGCCCGCGTCCTTCGGGGGTTGCGGGTCCTGGACCGGGGCATACCGCGCCACGGCTACACGGTGGAAGATGCCGACGGAGCGCCCATCGGCGAGGTGACGAGCGGAACCATGTCTCCGACGCTCGGCTACGGAATAGGTTTGGCCTACCTTTCTGCAGATTCTGCGGAGCTCGGAAACCACGTGTTCGTGCGGGTGCGCAACAACGCTTTGCGTGCCGAAGTCGTGCGACCCGGGTTCCTCCCACGGTCCTGAATGTTCTCCCGCGGTCAACGGCACCGCTTCCTAACTCCCTCCCATGCACCGGGTAGAAGTGTGCTTTTCGCCTGCAGATTTCCATCTCTACGAGCAGGACTTTGAGTGCGTTGTCGTCATCGACGTGCTGCGCGCGACGTCGGCGATCTGTGCGGCTCTTGCCCATGGCGTGGACCGCATCGTACCGGTGGGCAGTGTAGAAGAAGCGCGCGAATGGCAGGCACGCGGCGTGTTTGCTGCGGCAGAGCGGGACGGTATGGTGGTGGACGGATTCGAGTTGGGCAACAGCCCGCTCGGATTCATTGCTCGGAAGGAGGTCCTCGCCGGCAAACCGGTCGTGTTGACCACCACGAACGGCACGAAAGCCATCCGCATGGCAGAACACAAGCGGACGGTCGCCATCGGTTCCCTCCTCAATCTCAGCGCACTGTGCGACTTTCTCGTCGCATTGGACGAACCCGTCCTGATTCTCGGCGCCGGATGGAAGGACAAATTCAACCTCGAGGACACCATTTGCGGGGGTGCCATCGTCGACCGGCTGCTGGAAACTGGCCGGTTCAAAACCGAAGAAGACAGCTCGGTCGCAGCGAAATTCATTTACCGCTCAGCGCGGGACAACATGTTCGCCTTCCTGCGCGCCTCCTCGCACCGCAGGCGGCTCCGGAAGTTGAATTTGAATGCAGATGTAAAGTACTGCCTGACGCCTGATCAATTGGCGGTGATTCCCGTTCTGCGGGACGGTGCCGTTGTGAAATTTGGCGCCGATGGCAGCGCCGAACAGTGGCCCAAAGGCACGGAATAGTCTTTTGCGCGGGGCGGCCGGCGTGGCCGTCTGCGTATTGCTCAGCGCATGGGGCTTCCCAGCGCACAAGGCCATCCACGCAGCTGCCATCCATACCCTGCCCCCGCCTTTGCACAGTTTTTTCAAACGGCATGCGGCGTTTATCATCGAGCACGCGGTGGATGCAGACCGGCGAAAATTCACGGTGCCTGAAGAAGGTCCCCGGCATTACATCGACCTGGACCGCCTGCCGCACGACCTCCCGAGGTCGTGGCATGCCGCCTGTGCACGCCTGACGGAAGACAGCCTCAACGCGAGCGGAATTGCACCGTTCCATGCTCCGCGGGTCTATGCCCGACTTGTCGACGCCTTCGACCGGGGCGATGAGACCGCGATTTTGCGGTGTGCAGTCGACCTCGGGCATTACCTTGCTGACATGCACGTGCCGCTGCACACCACGTCAAACCACAACGGCCAACATACCGGACAACGCGGCGTCCACGCGCTTTGGGAAGGACGTCTCCCCGAACGGTATCTCCCGAGCTACCACCTCACCCCCGGGACAGGAGGAGTAAGGCGCGCGGAATACACCCGGGATTTCGAGGGGGTGTGCTGGAACGCAGTACATGCGAGCCATGCTGCGGTGGACAGTGTACTGGAAGCAGAACGCGATGTCCGCGCGGCCATCGGAGATGACGCGTCGTTCGCGTGGGTTGAACGGGGTCGGGTTCGGGAACGTTTGCATTCCGATGCATTCGTGGAGGCCTACCACCGGGCTTTGCATGGCCAAATCGAGCGCAGGATGCAAGCAGCGGTGGTGGCCATCGGGGATGCATGGACAAGCGCCTGGATCGATGCAGGCAGTCCGCCATTGCCCAGCGCCCCAGCTGCATCCGGAATGCGGCGCATGCTTCACTGGATTGCAGGAGAATGAACCGTCCGATGCACATCGCGCTCTTCGATCCGTACCACCGGGGTTCGCACAGGCGGTGGGCGGAGACGGCCTGTGCCTTGTGGGAGCGTGCCGGCCACAGCACCACCCTGTGGAGCTTGCCAGGCAGGCACTGGAAGTGGCGCATGCACGGGGCGGCTGCCGCTTTCGCAGAACGGGTGTTTTCGTCTTGGTCTGGCCCACCTCCAGATGCACTTGTTGTGACCGAAATGATGGACGCAGCCGCCCTAAGAGGTTTGCTCCCCGCGGCATGGAGGGCCGTTCCGCTGGCCGTTTATTTTCATGAAAACCAGCTGACGTATCCGTGGTCTCCCACCGACCAGGACCGGATTTCTGGCCGGGACCGGACTTACGGATGGATCAACGTGCAATCGGCCCTGGCTGCGGACCGAGTTTGGTTCAACTCCAGCCATCACCTCGAGGTGTTTCTCTCCGCTGTTCAGGATTTTACACGTCCACTTCCGGATGCTGTGCCGAAAGGGGGCCTGCGCGAACTGCACGGAAAAAGTCGCGTTGTGTACCCAGCGGTTTCCGGGGCGGAGTTTGCAGCTCCGCGTGCGGCGCGCAACGCTGACGCTCCCTTGCAGCTGGTTTGGAACCACCGCTGGGAATACGACAAGGCACCGGAGCGCTTTTTTGCTGTTGTGGAAGGATTGGCAGACAAGCACATCCCGTTCACATTGGCCGTGCTGGGCGAGCACTTCAGCACGGTTCCCGCAGTATTTGCTGCTGCGAAGGCGCGCTGGAGCAAGCACATCGTTGCATGGGGGCCAGCGGAACGGGAGGACTACATCCGGATCCTGCTTGCGTCCGACGCGGTGGTGCACGCCCCGCTCCAAGAATACTTCGGATTCAGCGTTGTGGAGGCCATGCATGCCGGGTGCATTCCCGTGCTCGGTGCAGGACATGCATATGCCGATTATGCAAGCGCGTTTCCGTGTTGGGAAACGGCGGAGGAAGCCGTTGACCTCCTCATTGCTGCATACACCGGTGGATTTTCAGCGCGTGCAGCTGCCCGTTCAGTTGCCGCCCAGTTTGAACCCGACCGGCTGCTCGCGGTGTATGCGGATGCTGTGGAAGATTTGGTGCACCCTTAATGCTTCCAACGCTTCGGCCGGCCGGTAGCCGCATCCACAGAGGCCAGTTCAACTTCTGCAGTGGCAACGACCTCGTGTTCCACTTCGAGCACGTAGCGGAAGATGAGCCGCACCCCTCCCACATCTGCGTGCACCCGAAGCACCACTTCGGCGTCGTACGGCACCGGCTTGAGGTAGCGGATTTCGCACCGCGTCACCGGGAGCAACCACCCCTCCTGTTCCAGCGCTGCATACGAAATGCCCCGGTGCCGAAGCCATTCCACCCGAGCGACCTCGAGCCAAGGAACAAACGCCCCGTGGTAGGCCCGCCCCATCCGATCTGTCTCTGCGTAGCGGACACGAACCTTCCACTGGAACGCTTCTGCACCGTCCGAATCCTGCAGAACGGACGCATCAGCTGTATAACTGCTCATTTTGCGCGTTTTTCAAGGGCAATCTACGGTGCGTTTTCGACGAGTATCAAATAACCTTCTTTGAGTGTCCATCGGGGCAGAATTCTCCATCTCACAGGAACACAGAGGAAGCCGGAAAAAGTCAAAAATCAAGTGGCCCCCGGTTTTTTTTTTAAGGAGTTTGTGAAAACCTTGCGCTCTCCAAAGGGGTCCGGATTCCACTCCAAAACCCCGAGTAGCCTCGAAGTTTTTAACCGATTCAACACCTGTTATCCGCCTTGAGTTCCGACCACATCTGCGTCTGGTAGCAATGCCTTGCCGTAAT
>CAZMNI010000062.1:0-10207 GCA_964567615.1 uncultured Chryseobacterium sp. | reverse complement strand
AACGGCACGGCGGTGCTGGGCCTCGGCGACATCGGACCGGAGGCCAGCAAGCCCGTCATGGAGGGCAAAGGCGTCTTGTTCAAGGTCTTCGCGGACATCGACGTGTTCGACATCGAAGTCGACGCGAAGGACATCGACACCTTCGTCACCACGGTCAAGGCCATCGCGCCCACCTTCGGCGGCATCAACCTCGAGGACATCAAGGCGCCCGAGGCCTTCGAAATCGAGCGCCGCCTGAAGGAAGAGCTCAGCATCCCGGTCATGCACGACGACCAACACGGGACGGCCATCATCTCCGCCGCCGCGTTGCTGAATGCGCTTGAGCTCGCCGGCAAAGACATCGGCGAGGTGCGCATGGTCGTCAGCGGAGCCGGAGCCGCTGCGCTCTCGTGCGCCGACATCTACGTGGCGCTGGGCATGAACCCGAAGCACGTCGACATGTTCGACAGCAAAGGCCATCTGCACGCCGGTCGTACGGACCTGGACGACCGCAAAGCGCGCTACGCCAGTCCGCGGCACTTCGAAGACCTCGCCGCTGCAATGCACGGGGCCGACATCTTCCTCGGCCTCAGCAAAGGCGGACTGGTCACCCCGGACATGGTGGCAGCGATGGCTTCCGACCCCATCGTCTTCGCCTTGGCGAATCCGACGCCGGAGATCGGGTGGGACGAGGCCGTGGCCGTGCGCCCGGACCTCATCATGGCCACTGGCCGCACCGATCACCCGAACCAAGTCAACAACGTCCTCGGCTTCCCCTACATCTTCCGCGGCGCCCTCGACGTGCGGGCTACCACCATCAACGAGGAGATGAAGCTGGCCGCGGTGCATGCCATCGCCCACCTTGCGAAGGAAAGCGTGCCCGACGAAGTTTCAGAGGCCTACGGCAGCCGCGCCTTCACCTTCGGACGGACGATGATCATTCCGAAGCCGCTCGATCCGCGGCTCATCGTAGCCGTAGCACCGGCCGTGGCCGAGGCCGCCATGGCCTCCGGAGTGGCGCGGCGTCCCATCGCGGATTGGGCGGCCTACCGGGAGGAACTGCGGCAGCGGCTGGGCTCCGGCAACAGCTTCTCCCGCACGCTCGCCGACCGTGCCCGCAAGCACCCGCGGCGCGTCGTGTTCGCAGAGGGCGATTCGTACAAGGTGCTGAAAGCTGCCGAGCAGGCGCTCGATGAGGGCATTGCAACGCCCATCCTCCTGGGCGACCGCGACCTCATCACCGCGCGCATCGCCGAGTTCCGCCTCGAACTGCCCGACGTGGCCATCATCGACCCCCGGTCGGAGGAAGAAGCCCAGCGCCGCAAGGAGTTCGGGGATGTGCTGTTTGCGATCAGAAGGCGCAAAGGCATGACCCTGCGGGAGGGCGAATACATGATGCGGCAGCGCAACTACTTCGGGGCGATGCTCGTAAAGTCGGGCGCCGCGGACGTGCTCATCTCAGGGCTCACGCGCACCTACCCGAACGTGATCCGTCCCGCCCTCCAAGTCATCGGCAAGGCCGACGGCGTCGACAAGGTCGCCGGCATGTACATCCTCGAGACCCGCCGGGGACCCATGTTCTTCGCGGACACCACGGTGAACGTAAACCCCACGGTGGACGAAATCGTCTCCATCACGTTGCTCACCGCAGAGGCCGTGCGCAAGCTCCGCATCGTGCCGCGGGTGGCGCTGCTGAGCTACTCGAACTTCGGGTCTGCGGGCGGCGCAGACGCGGAAAAAATGGCCGCCGCCGCACGCATCCTGCGGGAGCAGCATCCGGACCTGATTGTAGACGGTGAAGTGCAGGGCAACTTTGCGTTGAACAACGAGTTGCTCGCGGAGTCCTTCCCGTTCTCCACGCTGATGAACCGGCAGGTGAATACGCTCATTTTTCCGAACCTCGCCGCCGGAAACATCGCTTACAAGCTGTTGCAAGAAATGGCAGGCATCCACGCGCTCGGCCCGGTGTTGCTGGGCATGCGCCAGCCGTTCCACATCTTGCAGATGGGCTCCAGCGTGCGCGAAGTGCTCGACATGGTCCGCCTCGCCGTGGTGGATGCCCAAACCCACGCCCCCGCATGATCCACCACCTCCGCGGCCCCCTCGTTTCTCTGACTCCCACGGCGGCCGTCGTGGAGTGCGGCGGCGTGGGCTACGAGGTCCTGATCTCGCTCTATACCTATGGCCAGTGGACCGGCAAGGAAGAGGTCCTCGCCTACACCCACCTCGTGGTGCGGGAGGATGCACACGTCCTGTACGGCTTCGCGCGGACGGACGAGCGGGAGGTCTTCCTCGCATTGCTCGGTGTGAGCGGTGTGGGAGCGGGCACGGCGCGGATGGTCCTGAGTGCACTCGACCCTGCAGCGGCCCGGACGGCCATCGCCTCCGGGGACGTCGGGTTGTTGAAGGGCGTGAAGGGCATCGGCGTGAAGACGGCCCAGCGCATCGTCGTGGACTTGCAGGACAAAATCGCTTCGAGCGGTGGCGTTGAGGCCCCGTCGGGACTTTTTTCTGGCCCGCGCAATAAAGTCCGGGATGAGGCGTTAACAGCCTTGGTTTCGCTCGGATTCGACCGGATGCGTTGCGAAAAGACCTTGGACTCAATCACAAACAACTCCCCCGAGGAGCTCCCCGTGGAGCTGCTTATCAAACAGGCGCTGAGGCAGTTATGAAGGCTTCGTGGTGGAATTTGGGCCTCCGGCCCCGGGGAACAGCAGCAGCGACCGCAGGGGTCGTGGCGGTGCTGTGTGCCTGGGCGGGAGCTGCCGCGGCCCAAACCGCCGGAGGCAACGCCCCCGCCGATTCCATCGTGCTGCCCTTCCCCTTCGGCGGCGAAGACCCGTTCAACCCGGTCGAACACCCCCCGGGATTTGAGCTCGACTGGCCGAGCAACTTCAACTACCGCGTGGTCTTCGACGAACGCACGGGGCAGTACATCCTCCGCCAAACGGTCGGCGACACCATCGAATTCCGCCCTTCCACCTACCTCGACCTCCAGGAATTCCTGAACTTCGACATGCAGGGCAACCTGAGCGAATACTGGAAGGAACTGCAGAAGGAAGAAGATGAGGCGGAACGTGCCTTTGCGCCGAAGCTCACGGTCAACAGCAAGCTCTTCGAGACCATCTTCGGCAGCAACGAAATCGAGATCAAGCCGCAGGGTTCAGCAGAACTCACCTTCGGGTTCAACATGTCGAACACGGAGAACCCGCGGATTCCCGAGCGCCAGCGCCGCATCACGGTCTTCAACTTCGACCAGCGGATCCAGCTCAACATCGGCGGCAAAATCGGCGACAAAATCGAGCTCGGCACCCAGTACAACACCGAGGCCCTCTTCGACTTCGAAAACCGCATGAACATCGGTTTCCAAGGCGAGGAAGACGACATCCTGAAGAACATCGAGGCCGGCCACATCCAAATGCCGCTGCCCGGATCGCTCATCCAGGGCAGCCAAAGCCTCTTCGGGGTGAAGCTCGAAACGCAGTGGGGCCGGCTGTACAACACCACGGTTTTCTCGCAGCAGAAGGGCGAGCGCAAGCAAATCGAGGTCAAAGGCGGCGCCCAAACCCAAAAATTCGACATCCGCGCCGACGACTACGAAGCGAACCGACACTACTTCCTGTCGCAGTACTTCCACGACCTCTACGACGGGGCCATGAAGAGCCTGCCGGTTCCCAACTCGGGCGTCAACATCACCCGGATCGAGGTGTGGGTGGTGAACATGCAGGCAAACACCCAGGACGTGCGGAACGTCATCGGGTTCACGGACCTCGGTGAACACCCGGATTACATCAGTTCGAACCTGCCCGTGGGGCAGTTGGTGGACGGACCGGATTTGGCCATCACAGAGGCGCGCAACCCGTCGAACCTCAACAACGAGCTCTTCGCCACCATGACCGGCAACGAGGACGTGATGGGCTACACGGGTGCGAACGGGGCCATCGCCTTGCTCGGCCTCGGCCTCGAACAGGGCATCCACTACGAGCGCGTCGGCAACGCCCGCAAACTCGCAGCAACCGAATACTCGTTCAACTCCCGGCTGGGCTTCATCTCGTTGCGTCAGGCGCTCAACAACGCCGAAGTCCTTGCGGTTTCCTACGAATACACGCTCGGCGGCGAGACGTTCAAGGTGGGCACGCTGTCGCAGGACGGGTTCGCGGCGCCCGGCGCCCTGGTCCTCAAGATGCTCAAATCGAGCATCACGCAGGTGCAGCTGAGCAACGGAGATCCGGCGCCGCTGTGGCGGACGATGATGAAGAACGTCTACTCGATGCAGGCGTTCGGACTGAGCCCGGAGAACTTCCGGTTGGACGTGTGGTACAACGACCCGTCCACGGGCATCGACCTCAACTACATCCCGCGCGAACCGCTTGACGGCACGCTCTTGCTCCAATTGCTCGGCCTCGACCGGCTCGACATCAACGGCATGCCCCAGCAGGACGGGGTCTTCGACTATGTGGACAATGCGGGCACAACGGGCGGCACGATTTCAAGCCAAACCGGCCGCATCTTCTTCCCCTCCACCGAGCCGTTTGGCTCGAACCTTCGCCAGGAAATCACCACCCGGGTGACGGATCCTGACCGCGCGGCGGCGCTGATCCAGTCCCTCGTCTTCCAGCCGCTGTACGACTCGACGAAAACGGCGGCCCAGCAGATTCCCTCGCTCAACCGCTTCCGCATCAAAGGCCAATTCCAGAGCCAAAGCTCCTCGGAGATTTCGCTCAACGCGATGAACGTCCCGGAAGGGTCGGTCACGGTCACGGCCGGCGGCGTGAAGCTCGTCGAGAACCAGGACTACACGGTCGACTACAACCTCGGCCGCGTCCGCATCCTGAATGACGGCCTCCTCGAATCCGGCCGCACCATCCAGGTATCGCTCGAAAGCAACTCGCTCTTCAACATCCAAATGAAGACGATGATGGGCACGCGCTTCGAGTATGTGCTCAGCGACAAGGCCCGCTTCGGGACGACCCTGCTCAATTTGCGCGAGCGGCCTTTGACCCAAAAAGTGAACATCGGCAACGAACCGGTGAAAAACACCATCGTCGGCGCCGACTTCCAGTGGCAGCGCGACAGCCCGTTTCTCACCGAGCTCGTCGACCGGCTCCCCTTCTACACGACGACGGCGAAGTCGAGCTTCGACATTTCTGCCGAAGGGGCCTACCTCATCCCGGGACACAGCCGCGCCGTGGGCGAGGAGGGCAATGCATACGTGGACGACTTCGAAGGCAGCCAGTCCGCCATCGACATCCGCAACGTGGCCCGCTGGTTCCTCGCCTCCACGCCGAAGCTCCAGCCGTCGCTGTTTCCAGAAGGCGTGCTCGAGGACAGTTTGGCCTACAACTACAACCGCGCGGCGTTGTCTTGGTACACCATCGACCCGCAATTCTTCCGCGGAGGCGGGTTGCCGGACGGCCAAGTGTCTGCAGACGCAAAGAGCGACCACCGGGTGCGCGAGGTGCTCGAAGGGGAGGTGTTCCCGAACCGGCAGCTCCCGACCGGCACCCCACCGAACATTCCGACGCTTGACCTCACATTCACGCCGGACCAGCGGGGCCAATACAACTACGATCTGCCACCTGGAATCAGCGGTGTCTCCGCGGGATTGACGGAGGACGGCCTGCTCGAAGATCCAGCATCGCGGTGGGGCGGCATCCAGCGGGCCCTCACGACGACGGACTTCGAGGCGGCGAACATCGAGTACATCCAGATTTGGATGATGGACCCGTTCAACGAGGACTCGGAGAACCTGTCCGGAGGCGATTTGTACATCAACCTCGGCAACGTGTCGGAGGACGTCTTGAACGACAGCCAGCTGGGGTATGAGAACGGTTTGCCCTCTGCGACGAATCCGGACCTCCCGACCCTCACGTCGGTGTGGGGCGTATACCCGGACCCGGCGACGTTCAACGTGGTGAATGCCTTCGACAACTCGGCGGGGAACTACGAGTTGCAGGACGTGGGCTTGGACGGTTTGGCGGACGGGGGCGAGCGGGAGTTTTTCGGGGACTGGCTGACGGAAATCGGGACATGGCTGACGCCCGAGGCGCTCACAGCTGTCGAAGCCGACCCGTCCGCAGACAACTTCCGCTACTTCCGCAGCCCGGAAGCCCAAGCCGCAGAGCTCAGCATCCTCGAACGCTACGCGCGCTTCAACGGCTACGAAGGCAACTCGAACACCGGCTCCCCAGACGGCTACCCCATCACCTCCACCACCATCCCGAACACGGAGGACATCAACCAAGACATCACCCTCTCGACCATCGAGAGCTACTACCAGTACAAGGTGTCCCTGCGGCCCGGTGACCTCGGCGAACAGAACATCGGCCGGAACTACATCACCGATTCGTTCGAGCAGACGGTGACGACGGCGAACGAGGAAACCCGCACTGTGCGGTGGTACCAGTTCCGTATCCCCGTCCGGGACTTCGAACAGCAGGTCGGCGGCATCTCGGACTTCCGGTCCATCCGG
Source organism: uncultured Chryseobacterium sp. (assembly GCA_964567615.1). Lineage (GTDB taxonomy): Bacteria > Bacteroidota > Bacteroidia > Flavobacteriales_D > Sanyastnellaceae > CAMCYM01. The sequence continues at coordinate 3,756 of CAZMNI010000062.1, read as the reverse complement.
TTCATCCGGGTGTTCATGAAGGGGTGGTCCGAGCCGGTTACGCTGCGGTTTGCGCGGTTCGAGCTCATTCGGGGTGAATGGCGCCGCTACCTCAACTCGCTCGCGCAGCCGCAAGAAATCGAGCCGGACGATCCCGAGAACACGTCCTTCACCTTGTCGGCCGTGAACATCGAGGAGAACGGGAACCGCGATCCGGTACCGTACGTCACGCCGCCGGGCATCATCCGGGAAATCGACGTGGGCACGGCAAACCAGCGGCGGTTGAACGAGCAGTCGATGGAATTGGCGGTGTGCGGCCTCGAAGATGGGGATGCCCGCGGAGCGTACCGCAACATCAACTTCGACATGCGGATGTACAAGCGGCTGCGCATGTTCGTGCACGCCGAGCCGGGTCCGGACGGGACGCCGCTGAACGACGGAGACCTGACGGCCTTCGTGCGGCTCGGCAGCGACTTCGACCAGAACTACTACGAGTACGAGATTCCGCTGCAGGTGACGCCCTGGTATACGGGGGATGAGGACGCGATTTGGCCTGCGGCAAACAACATGGACATCGAGTTCCAAAAGCTGCAAAACCTCAAGGTCGAGCGGCCCGCCGGATTCCCGCTGTTCCAAGAATACGCGGCCATGGACGGCAACGTCCGGCTGGCGGTGAAGGGCAATCCGAACCTGGCGAACGTGGTCATGGTCATGGTGGGCGTCCGCAACACGGATGCGGATGCGAATCCCTTCGGCGTGGAGGACGATGGGCAGCGCAAATGTGCGGTGGTGTGGGTCAACGAGTTGCGCCTGTCGCAGTTCAACGAGGAAGGCGGTTGGGCTGCCCTTGCCCAAATGAATGCCAAACTCGCGGACCTCGCGGACGTCAGCCTCGCAGCGAACATGTCCACCCCGGGCTTCGGCGGGCTGGAGGAGCGCGTGCAGGAACGCCAACGCGAAACCATCCAAGGCCTCGACGCGTCCGGCACCATCCAGCTCGGCAAGCTGCTCCCGAAGCAGCTCGGCATCACGCTGCCGATGTACGTCGGATATTCAGAGCAAATCACCACCCCGCAGTTCGATCCGCTCTCGCCGGACATCGAGATGGCGGACCGCACAGACCTTTCTCCGGAACGCCGCTCGAATGCGCAAACGGTGAACCGGTTGCGGTCGGTGAACTTCTCGAGCATCCGGATTGCGCCGCAGTTCGGTACCGGCGGCGGAGGAAAGGGAGGTGCAGGCGGCGGCGGTGGCGGCAAAGGAGCCGGTGATGCGGCGGCGGGTGGCTTGGAGGCTGCTCCGGAAGAGGCCACCGGAAAAGACAAGGGCAAAGGCGGCAAAGACCCGGGGGATGGGGGCGGGGGGAAGGCTTCAGCCAGCGGTGGAGCGGGCAGCAGCGGCAGCGGCTTCGGGCTGCTCAAGATGCTCAACCCGTCGAACCTGACCGGAAACTTCAGCTACACGGAGAACTACCGAAGGGACGTGAACCTCGAGTTTGCACTGAACCGCCAGTACCGCGGGGGAGTCACCTACACCTTCACCCACAACCCGAAGCAGTTCAAGCCGTTCGGGAAAATCGGCTTCCTGCAGGGCTCGCCGTTCTTCAAGTGGCTCACGGATTTCAACTTCTATCTCGGACTCAAGCAGATCACGGCGGGCTCCCAAATGCAGCGGCAATACGAGAGCAGCCGGGTGCGCAACAACACGGCCGAACTCCTCGGCATCGAGACGGGCCTGCTCATCAACACGCAGGTGATGAAGACGTGGAACTGGACGCGGAACTACGCGGTCAAGTACGACCTGACACAGAACCTGCGCTTCGACTACACCGGCGACGCTACGGCCCTTGTGGGTGAACCGGCCGGGGTCATCGACCGGTCCGATGTGGGCGCGTTCGATGCGTACCGCGACTCGGTCATTTCGAACCTCCGCGGTGCGGGCGAGGTCACCCGCTACAACCACACGGTGACGGGTACCTACAAGTTGCCGTTCGACAAGTTGCCGATTTTCAGCTTCATTTCCAGCGACGTGCGCTACCAAGGCACCTACCGCTGGGACCGCGCGCCGTTCTCGCAGGACTCCCTCGGCAACACCATCCAAAACTCGCGCAACGTCAGCCTCAACCTGCAAGCGAACTTCACTACGCTGTACAACAAGGTGCCGGCGCTCAAAGAAGTGCTGTCGCCCAAGCCGGTGCGCCCGCAGTCCCGCCGTCCGATAAGCAACGACGAGCGAGACGGGTACGGAAAGACGAAGGAGGACGAGAAGGTCAAGCTGGAAATCGATCCACTCGAGCACGTGTTGCGGTTGCTCATGACCATTCAAAACGTGTCCGGTTCGTACACGCGGAACGAGGGGATGATGCTGCCGGGGTTCGGGCCGCGGGCGAAAGTGGGTGGGTTCGATGAGAACTTCGAAGCGCCGGGGTTGCCGTTCCTTTTGGGCCACCAAAACACGAACCTCGCAGGCGAGAACATCTGGAACTTCCCGGAAGAGGCTGCGAACAACGGCTGGCTGCTGGCCGCGCCCTACCTGAACCAGCCCTTCACGGAGACGTTCTCGGAGGTCTTCAACGGCCGCGCAAACCTCGAGCCCATCAAGTACCTGAAGATCGAGCTCACGGCAAACCGCAGCATCAACCGCAACTACCAGAGCTTCTTCCGGTTCAACCCAGAGACAGGGGTTTTCGAGTCGCAAAGCCCGAACGAAACGGGGCAGTTCAGCGCCTCCATCCTCACGTGGCCTACGGCCTTCATCCGCGACGAGGAGGACAGCTTCAACTCGCAAGTGTGGCAGGACTTCCTGCTGGGCCGCCTCGAGATTTCCGAGCGGTTGAATGCGGAAACGTACCGGCTCGATGCGCCAGAGGTGACAGGCTACTACCTCGGGTGGGGGGCGACGTCGCAGCAGGTGACCATCCCGGCCTTCATCGCAGCCTACACGGGCATGGACATGGGGGCGGTGCCGCTGGACGTCTTCCGCACGCCGGTCGCGCCGAACTGGCGGGTGACGTTCGATGGCCTGACGAAGTCGCCGTTCTTCAAGCAGTATTTCAAGCGGTTCAGCTTGAGCCACAGCTACAAGTCCACATTGACGACGTCGTACGTGACAAACCTGAGCTACGCCGAAGACGCGGCTACAGGGCTTCCGACCGCACTCGACAACAGCGGCTTCGGGAACTTCGTCGCCCGCGAGCAGTACAATACAGTGAGCATCAGCGAGCAGCTTGGGCCGCTCATCGGCGTGGACGTGACGCTGAATTCGGAGCGGGGCAGCGAGCCGATGTTCAAGTTCGAGGTGAAGCAGGACAGGAACGTGGTGTTCGGTCTGACGAATTACCAAATCACGGAGACGAAGAGCAACGCGGTGGTACTCGGTTTGGGATACACCATCCCAGACATCCCTAACCCGTTCATCCGCACCTACGGCAAGCTCCCCATCAAGATGCTCCAGGAGACGGACCTCGTCATCCGGGCGGACGTGAACATCCGGGACAACAGCACGATCATCCGCAAAATGGTCGAGCGCCAGAACCAAGTCACGGCCGGGCAGAAGCTCATATCCATCAAGCTCTCCGCTGACCTCGAGGTGTCGGATAAGCTTACGCTGCGGGCATTTTACGACCACCAAATCACCCGGCCTTACATCAGCACGTCCTTCGATACCGCAAACATCAATTCTGGCGTGTCGCTGCGATTCAACCTGAATCAGTAGGGTGTAGTTTTGCGGCCTGACGCCACAACGCCATGCACATTCCTACCGATTTGCGCTACACCC
>CAZMNI010000061.1:0-10353 GCA_964567615.1 uncultured Chryseobacterium sp. | reverse complement strand
ATATCGGACTTTGAACTTGCGTGAAACGGCTGCCTTCGGGCGGCCGTTTCCATTTTACACCGTTCGTGCACAGGGCGCGGCCATAAAAAAAGACCCTCAACGGGAGGGTCTTTGTGTAGCGGGAGAGAGGCTCGAACTCTCGACCTTACGATTATGAGTCGTACGCTCTAACCGGCTGAGCTATCCCGCCAAGGCGTTTCGGGGGCGCAAATATACCTGCGTAGACTGAATTTCTGCGTATATTCGGAAAATGTTGCAAGCGGTTTCCACATCCCTCGTTCGCTACCAGTGCGAGTTTCCGATTTCAAGTTCGCGCGGTGTCTTGTTTTCCATGGTGAGCACGCCGAGTGGATTGGCCGAGTGGTTTTGTGATGACGTGGGATTGCGGAATGGGGTGTACGCTTTTGTTTGGGGCGAGGACACAGCGACTGCTGCGTTGCTCGGCATGAAGCGGGATGAGTGGATCCGATTCCAATGGCTGTCCGGCATGCCCACTTCGTCCGAAGCCTACTTCGAGTTCAAGATCGCTACCGATCCCATGACCGGCGATCACAGCCTCCAAGTCACCGACTTCGCGGAGCAAGAGGAACTTGAGGAGGCGCAAGAACTGTGGGAAGCGCAGATTGACAAACTGCGGCACATTCTCGGGGCCTAACGGATTTTCCGGGGATCCCCTTCATCCAGTACAAACGGCGAGAGGAGCGCGAGATAGTCCGCACTCCTTTGCGGAAATCCCTTTGCGCGGTCGCCGAGCTCGACACACAGCATCTCCTCTGTTGCAGCATCTGCAGGAGTGCGTGCAAACGTGACGGCAACGCGAATGGGTGGACGATCGCTCCGGCCGTGGATGCGCAGCGAGCGAACGGCATGAAACCCGGCTTCCCGTGCGATGTGGTGCAACTCGAGCTCCCGGTCAATGGGCCAAATAAGGGACACCGTTCCGGTTGCTGTAAGCAGCGAAACACACGCCGGAAGCCACGCGGCAAGGGGCAGGGCCGATTCGTGACGTGCCCGTGTTCGTGCCGGGTCAGGTGAAGCCGGCTTGTCCCGGAAATACGGCGGATTTGCCCAAACCGCACCGAAAGTGCCCGCCAACTCTGGACGGACTGCAAACTGTAGGAAATCCTCCTCTTCGACCAGGATTCGCGCCTGGAACGGGCTTTGGGCCACGTTTTCGCGGGCTTGGGATGCTGCATCGGGATCGAGCTCAACGGCTACAACCGCTGATTTGGGACACCGTTGAGCCGCCATCATCGCGAGAATCCCCGATCCGGTGCCTACATCGAGCACCGACGCCCCCTCGGCAGGGAGGGCTGCCCACGCTCCCAAGACGAGCGCATCGGTGCCGACCTTCATGGCACAGCGGTCGTCCCGAACGGAGAATTGCTTCAGCCGCAGTTCACGGTTCTGCGATTTGCCCATGCATTCACGGTTTGCGGCGCCGCTCTGCCCACGTTTCAAATTCCGGGAAGGCGGCTGGCCGCGTTCCGGGATCCTCGGGGAAAGGCACCGTCTCCCGCGCATGGCGGTGCATCTCGGCTGGAAGAGCAGTATACAGGGCTGTGCCCTCCTGCTTGTGTGCGCGCATCGCATCGGAAACCTCGCCCTTGCGAACTGCCGGATTTCCCACCACAAGACTTCGCTCGGGCCAAACGGTTTCTGCCGGCACAAAGCTCAGCGCACCGACGATGCAACCTGCGCCGAGTACCGCCCGGTCCATGAGTACCGCGTTCATGCCGACCAAGCAATCCGGACCGATGGTCGCACCGTGCACAATGGCACCGTGGCCGATGTGGGCACCGGTGCCGAGGTGGACAGTGATGCCCGGAAACATGTGCAGCACGCAGTTTTCTTGGACATTGCATCCGCGCTCAAGTTCGATGCGGCCCCAATCGCCGCGGAGAACAGCACCTGCACCGATGTAGCAGTCTGGACCGATGGTCACGTGTCCGATTACCACTGCAAGCGGGTGCACGTAGGCGCTGGGATGCACTACCGGGACCATGCCGTCGAACTCTTGGATCATCGGGCAGTGCAATTGCGCAGGACAACGGCATAGCCCTGGCCCACCCCGATGCACATCGTCACGAGCGCATAGCGTCCTCCTGTCGCAGCCAGGATACGGGATGCCGTGAGCGCGAGCCGGGCGCCGGTCATGCCCAGCGGGTGGCCGAGGGCTATCGCGCCGCCCCATAGGTTCAACCGGGGATCCGTGTCTTCCAAGCCCCACGCACGGATGCAGGCGAGGGCTTGGGCCGCAAAGGCCTCATTGAGTTCGATGACGTCCACATCGTTCCAGGTCAGACCGGCCCGCTGCAGAGCGATCCGCGCTGCTTCCACCGGGCCGATGCCCATGATGCGGGGTTCGACGCCCACTGCAGCGCTTGCAACGATTTGGGCCAGCGGCGTCAGGCCGTGTTGCTGGAGCCCCACTTCGTTTGCAATGAGCAATGCCGCTGCGCCATCGTTCAAGCCTGAAGCGTTTCCGGCCGTGACCGACCCACCCTCCTTGCGGAACGCTGGCCGCAATGCCGCCAAGGCTTCCAGCGTTGTATCGGGCTTCGCAAACTCGTCGTCCGCGAACAAGACGGGATCGCCCTTGCGGCGTGGAATGGGCACCGGAATGAGCTCTCCATCGCGGTGGACTTTTCCATGCGCAGCGCGGTGCTGCGACTGCAGGGCAAATGCATCCTGATCCGCACGCGAAATGCGATGGATTTCAACCAAATTCTCAGCAGTCTCGCCCATGGAATCCACGCCATACACCGCCTTCAAGCGAGGGTTGATGAACCGCCAGCCGAAGCTGGTATCGTGCAACTCGCTGTCGCGCCCGAAAGCACTCGAAGCTTTGCTCAACACCCAGGGTCCACGCGTCATGTGTTCAACTCCGCCAGCAAGGGCTACATTGCCTTCACCGAGGTGCACCGTGCGCGCAGCATGCACGGTGGCGGCGAGCCCGGATGCGCAGAGGCGGTTGACCGTTTCGCCGGGCACGCTCGGCGGCAATCCAGCCAGCAACCCTGCCATGCGCGCCACGTTTCGGTTGTCTTCCCCCGCTTGGTTCGCGCAGCCGAAGTACACATCGGCCACCGCGGCAGGATCAAGTCCTGGATGCCGCTCCATCAATGCACGCAGCACGTGCGCCGCGAGGTCATCCGCGCGCACAGGCGCGAGGGCACCACCGAACGCACCGATGCCAGTGCGAACCCCGTCGACGATGTAGGCATTCATGTCCTCTAGGATTTCTAATAGGGACCAAAGATAGCCGAGGCCTGCCGGTCGGAATCGGCGTGTTCCTCCTCAAATTTGGTCCGCCGTGCGACTTGCCATTCCCTCCACCTTCCCGCCCTACCGAGGCGGCATTGCACACTTCAACGCTGCACTCGCCGAAGCGTTGCGCGTCGCCGGCCACGACGTAGTGCTCGTGAATTGGGCCCGGCAGTACCCTGCCTCCTGGTTTCCGGGAATTGCCCCCGAAGAGGACGAGGATTCTGAACTGGAGGGTCCGCCACGGCTGCTGGACTCGGTCTGGCCCGGCACCTGGAAAACCAGCGCACTTGCCCTGGTCGAAGGTGGAATTCCCGATGCGGTCATCGTGCCATTTTGGACGCCAGCGCTCGGCCCTGCCCTTTCAGGGGTCTTGCGCCAACTGCGCAAGTCCGGCGCGCAAGTCCACCGGAATCCTACTTGTATCGGGTTGATTCACAACGTTGCAGGACCGGGTGATGAGGGTTGGGAACGGTACTTGAGCCGCCAATTCTTGCGTGGACTGGACCGGGCCATCGTACTGAGCGATGAAGTGGCCCTGCGGGTGCAGGATCTTCGTCCGGACTTGCCGGTGGACCTGCTATTTCATCCGGTGTACGACCACTTCCCGGAGCGCATGGATGCCACCAGCGCCCGCGCCTTCCTCCACTTGCCCCCACCGGAAGAAGCACGGGTGGTCCTGTATTTCGGAAGCATCGTGGGCTCCAAGGGGCTCGATGTGCTCATCGAGGCGATGGCCCACGTGCCAGATGACATCTATTTGCTGGTGGCTGGGGAGTGCTTCGAGTCTTGGGAAGCCTACGCCCATGCCATCGAAGCGTCTCCGGCTGCACTGCGCATTCAGGTACATCCGAGGTACATCGAAGACCACGAGGTCGCTTTGTTTTTCGGTGCTGCCGATGCGCTTGCCCTGCCATACCGCAAGGCTGCCCAAAGCGGAGTCACGGCCCTTGCCGTGCACTACGGCTTGCCGGTTGTGGCCTCCGGAGTGCGTGATATCGCGGAAGTCATCGAAGATGGGGTCACTGGAGCCTGCGTTCAGAACGCCGGAGACCCCATGGCCTTTGCGGAAGGCATTCGCCGCTTGTTCAGCCAACCTCTCCCTACCCCGGAGGCGTTTGCTGCCGTTCGAGATCGCCGCTCGTGGTCGACGTTCGTCCGCCGGTGTGAACCCTTGTTCAGCGCCAGGCCGGAGGTGGAGCAATGAGCGGATCGAAAACAAACCGCTGAACTAAAACGACTTCACCCCGCACACGCGCATACATCCGCGCGCCATCCCACGGCAATAAGCGGCCGTTTTCGTCGTACGCATCGAGTGTAGGTTTTTTCCAATAGAGCTCAATGGAGTCCGGCGCTGCCATGCCCCGGCCCTTCGCCCGGAGCACAAATGCCGGACGGGTGGACAACAAGCTGTCCATTGCCTCCGTAGTCAGGTAGTTGTTGAAGGTCTCGAGGTGGACCTTTCGGTGCAGCAAGAAACGGTTCTGCCACCCCGCACTGTCAAGCACGGCTCGCTTGCGCCCCATCCCGTCGAACAGCTGCATCGCGCCGTCCTCGCCCACAGAAACCGAGAAGGAAGCCGCGGGTACTGCAGTATGGACAAACTCCACCACTTCAAGGTCCCGACCTGGAAAATCGAACACTCCCGTATACCTCCACTCCCGCTCATCGGTGAAAAATCGGGTACTCAAAAAGCCGCTGAATCCCTCCATGTGGACGATAAACGGTTCTGATGCCTTGCCATTTTCCGTTTCAAGCAGCATGTACGTTCCCGTATGGGATGGTGTTGCCGTCCCGATGTACCATGTTTTGACCGGGGTTTCACCGCCCGCATACCATTCGACCTTTTTGCCGCGCGCCGCCAGCATCCGAATGACGGTCTCACGCTCAGCGGCAGGCACTGTACCACGAACTCCTGCACGCAATGCCGTCTTGAGCAGCAAATCCACCGCGTCCTTCCGGGCCTGGTAGCGCCCGTTGAGCCGCCAGTACCTTTCCCCTTCCACGCGCTCGATGAGGGCCTCCCCCCCGTCCATGTCGGCAATGAAAATGCGGTCGATTGCCGACGTATCCGGCAGAGCAAAATCTGCCTCCCATGCTGCGGACACATCTGCTTCGGGCAGCAACACCCACCGCACGGCCACCCCTCCTCCAAGAAGAACTGCCAACACCAGTGCCAGTCGTGTTGTTTTGCTCATCGCTTCGGGGTGCTCAGAACACGCGTGAACCGGCGCCGGCGCAACGTTGCAAATACCCCTCCGAGGGCGCCCAGTACCAGCAGAGGCGCCCCTACTGCAAGCGCTTGGTAAACCGACCGTCCTGCGCGCACACGTTCCTCGTCGAGCGGACGAAGGGCAATTGCCCGGGAACGGACGCTGATGGTCGCCTCGTCATCGAGGAGGTAGCTGACCGTGTTCAGCAAAAATTCCTTGTTGTCGTAAATCACACGGCCCGCGTACCGATCGTAGCCCAGGGGCAGCATCTGCGGCCCATCGGGTGTATTGCGGATCTTGTTGCGTGCGATATCTCCATCCCCGATAACCACCATGGCCGTGCGGTCCGATCGTTCCCGGAACGCAAAGTCCGCGTTGTTGCGCAGCGTATCAGAGATGTTGTCCGCAAATGCCGAAGTAAACTCCCCTTCTAACAGCACAGCGAACGGTTGGTGCGGCAAGGGCCTTTCGGCAAAATACTCCGGTTGCAACGTGACAATTCCGCTGCTGATCCGCACTGGGGCCTTGTATTCGCGCGCCAGCTCTGAACTGCGCATGAGAACCGTTTTCTGCACGTCCGGCTGGGTGTCAACCGTGTCCAGGCGCGAGACGAAATCGAGGTGTACCGGATCGAGGTTCGTTGTAATGGGGTGCGAAATGCCCTGGAGGATGGCTACCGGTGCAAAGTACCAGTTGAACATCTGCATGTTGCGCTGGTTGCCCATGGGACCGGCGTCCAACACGATGGGAGCGCATTGCAGGTCGATGACGAGGTTGCGGTTCAGTCGGACGCCGTAGTTGAAGAGCAGGTCGTGGATGCCCAAATCGAGGGCGAGTCCTTCTGTGGTTTGGTGTTTCGCAAGGCTATCCAAGTTGCAGGACAAGGCATCGGTAAGCCACAACACCCGTCCCCCGTTCATCAGGAACTGGTCTAAAATGAGCTGATCCTTCGGCGAGAAGGTGGAGTCGGGCTTCGCTATAACCACCAAATCGAACCGGTTCGTCCTATACCGCATGCCCTCGAGGCGCTCCGCAAGGGCATTGAGCTTTCCATCGAGGGCGATGCGGTGCACGTCGTAATCCTCCTCCAAGGTCGCCACCCAATCCGCTACCTCCCATTCGCCAAGCTCCCCGTGCCCATCGAGGAAGGCGATTTGAGGGCGTTCTTGGCGGCTCGCACGCCGGAGTCCTGTGATGAGCTCGAATTCTACCGTGTTGATGGACCCTTGGATCATGGCATCCGAAGGCGCCGGCGATTCGCTTCGAAAAAATTGCACCGGCACCTCGCGGCCGCGGTACGACACGAGCGCCGCAGGCCAAACCGTCCGAAATGCTTGCGTACCAGCTTCGTCATATGCGATACGGGTGAACCGCAGCCCTTGTTCGTACAGCCGTTCTTCGTTTTCACCGATGGTCTTCGGGTCCTCGGAAGCGTAAATGTCGATGAACTGGTAGCGCACCCGCCCCCCCGAAACATCTGCAAACCGTTCAAGCTGGGTCCGGATGGACTGCTCTAACCGCTTCCATTCCGCGGGGAATGAACCCGTCAAGTAGCAGGTAACCACCACATCGTCCTGCAGCTCCGTCAAAAACGTCCGCGTGCCCGGAGTCAGGGTGTACCTCCGTTCTGCTGTCAGGTCCCATGCGCCTGGAATCCACGAACAAAGGGTGGCTACGGTGCCGGCGATGGCCGCAGAAAGGCCGAAGGCAACGGCATCGGAACGCCGATTTCCGCGGGCCCGTTGCAACGCCCACCGGGCCCCCAGCAGGCTTACGGCAAGGATGCCCCCGAAGTAGGCCACGTCGCCAGGTTCTATAAGGCCCCGGCTCATCGCGCGGTAATGCTCTTCCATCCCGATGGCCCGGAAGTACCGGTCGAACTCGCCCCATGTTCCGAAATCGCCCAATGCCGTGAAACCGGTGTAGAGGAAAACAGAAGCCACCAGCGATGTCAAAAACGCCACCAACGGATTGGAGGTGAGCGCGGACATCAAGATGCCTACGCCGATCAGAGACGCCCCGAGGAGGAGCAATCCAAGGTAGCTGCCCCAGGTTCCACCGAAGTCCAAATTCCAAGCGGGAGAGCCCAAGCTACCGATGACCCCGACGTAGGCCAGGGTAGGAAGGAGCGCCACGATCAGTACGGCGGTGGCGCCTAGAAATTTGGCCCCTACAATGCCGCCTTCCCCCAGCGGTCGCGTCAGCAAAAGTTCCAGCGTCCCTGACCGACGTTCTTCCGCAATGCTCCGCATGGTGATGGCAGGCACCAGCAGCATGAGCACCCACGGTGCCCACACAAACAGCCCCTCAAGGCTGGCGATGCCCCCGTCAAGGACATTCCACTCGCCGGGAAACACCCACAGGAATAACCCGAGGAGAACGAGGAAGGTCGCGACGGCAACGTATCCCGTCAGGACACTAAAAAAACCACGGAGTTCTTTGAGGATCAGGGCCAGCATGGAGAATCGTTCGGAGGGCCAAGATACGCCGCAGCCGTTGCGATAAACGCAGCATCGACCACCATGCTCCACGCCACCGGGCGGTGGGCAAATCCCCGTTTTGCCTGCTGCCAAACCCCACGAAACACCTCGCCGTCTCGGTAAGTTTCCAGGTCTTCAGCAGTTCGCCATACGCTCAACGTAGTGCGGCCACTCCCCCCGGCTGCATCGGAAACACAAGCCAACGCGATGCACCCCGGAGATGCCGCAATGCGGCTCCGTTCCGCTGCGAACAACGCGTCAAATGCGGCACAGGCCTCGGGCCTAAACTCCATGCGCACCACCCGCAAAATCGCGTCCGAAGTGCTCATCCTTCAAATTCGATCCGGACGGTCGTACCGTGTGCTAAACCGAGTAGGGTGTCTGCTCCGCCCCTGCCGCCCGGCACCGAATGGCTGTTCAATGCGATTTCGAGGAATCCGCGGCGGTTGAACAGCGCAACCCGTTCCCCAGCGGCAACATCCTCGTAGCCACTGTGGATTTTGCGAATTTCCATGCGCGCAGACCGCAATCGGATGACAAACGGCCGTCCTGCTGCAGCGTGGTCCAGGTCCCGTTTGTGGATGTTTGTCACGCAATTGCCGTAGCCGTCCACGTGCACCACGCCGCCCACAAGTGCACCGGCTTCAAGGGTGGGCCTGCGCGATTCCGCATGCACCAGCTCACCGCCGACAGTTCCCAAGGTCGCCGGATGTTCACCGGCAAGCAACCGCACCGTGGCTGGAACAAACACATCGTACTCCGGAAAGGTCCCCCCCCCACTGGAACTGAGGTCAACAACCGATTCCGGTTCTCCGCATTCCATCAACCGGAAAAACCCCGTATCGCACGCAAGCACCCACCTGCCTTCGAAGCGCACCGCCCGCAGTGGACGGTCCTTCGCCGCAGCCCGTACCCCGCACATGTGGACCGAGCCGACCGGAAAGTGCGGCAACACCTCCCCGAGTAGCAATGCCGCCTCCACGACATCAAACCGCCGCACCGCATGCGTCACATCCAACACAGTGACCCCGGGCACAGCCGTGTGCAAGGCCCCGTGGAGCATCGCCGCGTAGGTACTGCCTACGCCGTAATCGGAAGTCAAGGTCACAATCGGCACGTGTGCAAAGGTGGGAAACCTACTTTTGCTCTCGCATGCATGCCCGCGAGTTTTCATTGGAGGAAATCGACCCACAGGAACTGTATGGGGCGAATGAGGTGAATTGGCGCATTGTGCGCGCTCATTTCCCGGAACTTAACCTGGTGGCCCGGGGAGACCGGATCGTGGCAAAAGGGAGCCGTGAAGACCTCGGGAGGTGGGAAGAGGTGATGCGGATGCTCGTTTGGCACGTGGGCCGCTACCACCGGCTCGCCGAAGACGACGTGCACCGCCTGCTCCGTGCGGAAGAAGCCGACGTGATGCGGACGGCGGGCCACGAGGACACCATCGTGCACGGCCCCGGAGGTGTTCGCATTGCAGCCCGTACGGCAAACCAACGGAAACTCGTGGACGCCATCCGGTCCCACGACCTCGTCTTCGCGCTGGGACCTGCAGGAACCGGCAAAACCTACACGGCCGTTGCGCTTGCGGTCGCGGCGTTGAAAGACAAGCGCGTGAAGAAAATCGTCCTCACGCGCCCGGCGGTGGAGGCCGGAGAAAACCTCGGCTTTCTGCCGGGCGATCTCAAAGAAAAACTCGACCCCTACCTGCAGCCGCTGTACGATGCATTGCTTGATATGCTGCCGTACGAAAAGGTCGCCGATTACCTCGAAAAGGGGGTGATTGAGGTCGCCCCGCTGGCCTTCATGCGCGGACGCACGCTCGACAAGGCATTCGTCATCCTCGACGAGGCCCAGAATACGACGGTGGCGCAAATGCGGATGTTTCTGACGCGCATGGGCCGCGAGGCCAAATTTGTCGTCACGGGGGACATCACGCAAGTCGACCTCCCGCGAAAGCAGTCCTCCGGGCTGCGGTATGCGATGCAGTATGTCGTAGACATTCCCGGCATCGCTGCAGTGGAATTGACGGCCGCCGATGTCATTCGCCACCGCCTCGTCCAGGCCATGATCGCCGCATTCGAAAAGGCAGACGCCGAAGAGGAAGTGCAGCGTGCTTCCCGCCGGTCGTCTCGCCCCGGTCCTCCTCCCCTTTCCTGAACCCATTTTGCAGCCATGCCCCTGCTTCGATCTGATTTTCAACTTCCTGGCCAAACAGCAGCCTACCACGGTAAGGTGCGCGACATGTACACCCTCGAAGACGGTCGCATCGTCGCGGTGGTGAGCGACCGCATCAGCGCCTTTGACGTCATCTTGCCCCGCCCCATTCCTTTCAAGGGCCAGGTGCTGAATGGCGTTGCAACGTATTTCCTCGAAGCAGTGCGGGACATCGTTCC
>CAZMNI010000060.1:0-10531 GCA_964567615.1 uncultured Chryseobacterium sp. | reverse complement strand
GCGCAGACCGCCAGGAAGCCCAAACAAAAGTCAACCTCTCCATCGCCACCATCCGCCCCGCCGACCTCAAGCGCATCCCCAGCTTCGGCGGCCAGCCGGACCTCGTCCAAGCCCTCCAGGTCATGCCCGGTTTCGTGAGCACCGGCGACCAAGGCGGTCAGCTCTACATCCGCGGCGGCTCGCCCATCCAAAACAAAGTCCTGCTCGACGGCATGATCGTGTACAACGCGTTCCACAGCATCGGCCTGTTCAGCGTCTTCGATTCTGACGTCATCGCGAATGCCGATGTATACACGGGTGCATTTTCCGGAAAATTCGGCGGGCGCATTTCATCCGTCATGGACATCCGGACGCGCGACGGCAACAAGCAGCGTTTCACCGGCAAGGTGGGGGCCAGTCCCTTCGGGGCCAAACTCACGCTGGAAGGTCCCCTCAAGCGTCTGAACGAAAAGGGCGGCGGCATTTCCTACATCCTCTCCCTGAAGCACAGCTACCTCGCGGCGACCTCGCCCTACCTCTACGACTACGTCAACCGGGACGGCAAAGGGCTGCCGTTCGACTTCACCGATGCGTACGCAAAGATTAGCTTCGGCGGAGCAGGGGGGAGCAAATTCAACTTGTTCGGATTCCGGTTCACAGACCAAGTCAGCTACCAGGCATTGAGCAACCTCAACTGGACGAACACCGGCGCAGGCGGCAACTTCACCGTCGTGCCTTCCGGATCCGCGGTCCTCATGAACGGACACTTCTCGGCCAGTGACTACCGCATCTTCCTTGCCGAAGAAGGGCTGGCAGACCGGTACAGCAAGGTCAACGGATTCAACTTCGGACTGGACTTCAAATACGTCTTGGGCGAGGACGACGTGCAGTACGGACTCGAAGTCGTGGGCATGCGCACGGACTTCCGCACGTTCAACCTCCTCGGCGTAGGCGTGGAGCAGGTGGACAATACCACCGAGTTCGGAGGATACATCGATTACCGCATCAACCGGGGGCCTTGGATCATCAACCCCAGCATGCGGATGCAGTACTACAGCTCGCTTGCGCGCTTTCGCCCGGAACCGCGCATCGGCATCAAGTACAAGGCCACAGAGCGGCTGCGACTGAAGGCTGCCGCAGGCTTGTATTCCCAAAACGTCATCGCGTCGAACTCCGACCGCGATGTCGTCAACCTGTTCTATGGCTTCCTCGCCGGTCCGCAGAACCTGCAAAACGACTTCGTCACGCCGAACGGGCTCGTGCGTGAAGTCCGGCACTCGCTCCAAACCGCGGAACACCTCGTCGCCGGCTTCGAATTCGACGTAACCGAGCGGATCTCCCTCAACGTGGAAGCCTACCTCAAGAACTTCTCCCAGCTCACGAACCCGAACCGGAATAAGCTCTTCCCGGACGATGCGGACCATGCCGACGTGCCCGAAGTGCTCCGCAAAGACTACATCATCGAATCGGGGTTTGCCCGCGGCGCGGACATCGTCCTTGAATACGAGGAGAAGTACACGTACCTCTGGCTTGTCTACGGCCTCGGCAACGTGGACCGCTGGGACGGAGACCGCTGGTACGACCCCGTATTCGACCGGCAGCACAACATCAACCTCGTCGCCTCTCAGGGCTTCGGCAAGGAGGGCAAATTCGGGGTGAGCGCCCGCTGGAACATCGGCAGCGGCCTTCCCTTTACCCAAACGCAGGGCTACTTCCAACCCCCGAACCTCACCGGCGGCATCGCCTCCGACTACATCGTCGCGAATGCTCCGGACCTCGCCATCCAGTACGGCTCGCTCAACGAGGGCCGCCTCCCGGCTTACCACCGCCTCGACATCAACCTGCGTCGCACCTTTGACTTCTCGAAAGGCGTCCCTGGCCCTGCGCGCAGCCTCGAGGTCTCAGCGGGCATTACGAATGTGTACAGCCGGAACAACGTATTCTACATCAACCGCGTCACGGGGGAGCGTGTCGATCAGCTCCCGTTCCTCCCCACGGTGGGCTTGGATTGGTCGTTCTAACCCTTTCTGAGTTTTTTCTTCAGGCGCCTTCCGCCAGCAAGGCTTCGGCGTTCGCGAGGGACGCGGCCGTGATGTGGGACCCGCTGAGCATCGACGCCAGGGCCTCCACGCGCTGGGCCCCTGTAAGCGATACAACCTGCGTCACCGGCGGTACATCCGCTGTTTTGAAGACGAGGAGGTGGTGCGGCGCCCGACTGGCCACCTGGGGCAAATGGGTAATGGCGAGGACTTGGCGGTGCTGCGACATGCCCCGCATCAAGGCGGCCATCCGCGCAGCGACATCACCTGAAACCCCGGTGTCGATTTCGTCTAGCACAATGGTAGGCGCCAAGGCAAACGCCCCGGTGGCGGCCTTCAAGGCAAGCATCAACCGGCTCCGCTCACCCCCAGAAGCCACAGCAGTCAGTGGGAGGGGAGCCGTTCCCGCATTGGCGGAAAAGAGCACTTCTACGTCTTCGGTACCGAGCGCATCTGGAGACTTCATCGGAGCGAAGACGAATTCCAAGGCGGCGTCTCCCAGCTTCAATCCCGCGAGGTACTCCCGGGTCTGCGCCACGAGGGCCAGTGCCGCAGCATGCCGCGATGCGGCGAGTGCCTCCCCTGCAGCGTGCATCGCCACGTAGGCTGCGCGTTCTTCCACTTGGGCGCGCTCCCAGGCCGCAGCGCGGTCTTCCACGCCGAGCAAGGACGCCGCTAAGTACTCCACGTGCGTGCGCAAGGCGCCCTCATCCGCACAGCGGTGTTTTGCCCGCAACCGTTCAAACTCGGAGACCCAAGTCTCCAAGTGGGCAAGGCGTTCTGGATTTTCTTCGGTCACATCTGCCAGCCTGCCTAAGGACCGGGCGATGTCAAGAACCTCCACGCGCACCGAGGACAGTCGTGCAGCAAGTTCTTCTGTGTCAGGCGTGTTCCTCGCACTTTGGAGCAGTTTCGCAGCGGCAGCAAGCGCATCGATGCCTCCGGACGTGCGGTCGTCGCCTTCCAACGCAGCCGCTGCAGCATAGAGCGCAGCCCGGTGTTCCGTGGCGTGCAGCAGCACTTCACGTTCTGCTTCCAACGCCGCGAAGTCATTGTGGGCCAGGTCCAGGCGCTCCAGTTCTTGCAGCTGGTAGGTGAGGTAATCCACGTCCGCCAGCGGCGCAGAGGCCTCGGCTGCAGCGCGTTCGAGGGCTGCCTCGCAGGCTTTCCAGTGCAAGAATGCAGTCCTGTAAGCTTGGACTATGGGGGCCTGGTCAGCACAGCGGTCGAGCAACCGCAGCCGCGTAGACCGTTCCGCAAGCGCACGGGTTTCATCCTGCCCATGCAGGTCCACGCACCGCAATCCGAGTTCTTTGAGATCCGCGACGCTGCACGGGGTGTCGTTGATGAAGGCACGGGAGCGCCCAGCGGCCGCGATTTCGCGCCGCAAAATCAACCCGCCCGTGGAGTCGAATCCCCGCTGCTCAAGCCAATCTGCGTGCGGTTGGATGTCAAATTCAGCCTCTACCGTGCACCGGGCAGCACCCGCTCGAATCACAGTCGCATCTGCCCGGTCTCCCAAGGCAAGTCCCAACGCGCCGAGCAAGATGGATTTGCCCGATCCCGTTTCCCCTGTCAAAGCGGTCATGCCCGGATGCAACTCCAGGTGGACCGCTTCGAGCAGAGCGAAGTTCGAAATGGAAAGCCGCTGCAACATCTTCAACCGAGGATGCTGTCGTACTTGCTGATGTTTCCTGGGTCCATCTGCTTGAGGACCGGGAGCAACCGCGTCTTTTCTGGCTCAGGTGCAGGACCGAAGACCTTCAAGATTTCGTCCGATTTCGCCAGGAAAAACAGCTGCAAGTTGTAGGAGGAGGGGCGGATGCGGTGGGTTTGGCGCATCTCGATGAGGGCGTCGGCAATGGTCATCCGGGCCTTGTCCACGTCTTCGTACAGCCGGTCCATGCCGAGCCGGTGGTAGTGGTAGAGGCAGCTGCGCACCGGGCGAAAAGTTTGGCTCAACATGTTCTCAACCAGCCAATACCGGTTCTGCTGGCTTTGCGAAGCTTTCCAGCCGGCCTGGGGCGCGTTTTGGGCATTTGCCACGATGGTTTGCGCCTTCAAGAACTGATCGGTACCTCCTTCTAAACCCATGGAGTCGTAATCCATGCCCAGAATCATGTAGGCATAGAAAGCCAGCACCGAGCTGAGGTTGTCCCGGAATTGATCCGGCATGAATTGGATGACGGAGCTGCCGTCCCACACGAATTCAAAGTCTCCGTCGTTGACGAAGAACATCGGGGTCTTGTAGTCGGAGTTGTACACCGGCCGGGAGCTCTGAATCTGGAGGTTCCCTTTGAAGTTCGTGGGATTGACGGCTTCGGTGATGGTCAATTGCATCGTACACTCGATGCGTTCTTCCATGCGGAACTCATCGTTCGTCCACCGGCGGCCGTTGATGAACTCCCGGATGGAGGATTCCAACGATTCGATGACCGTGGCTTCGAGGTTCGAAATCTGGGGTGCGATGACATTGACCGTACAGTTCAGTTCCTGTGCGGAAACGAACAGCCGGCATGCACCGAGGGCAGCGAGCAGGACGAGTTGCTTCATCGTGTGGGTAGCAGGAAAACCAGGTGCTTGACCAGGGCATGGGCCGCATCCCGTTTTGCTTGCATCCCAAAGGTATGCGAATTCCCTTCCGAGGTCAGGAGGGTCAATTCACCGGCGTCGGCTCCGAATGCACCGCCGTCATCTGCGGTGGTGTTGTAGACGATGAAGTCGAGTCCCTTCGCGCGAAGTTTTTCCCAACCCATCTGCACATCTCGCCCAGAGTCGAGCGCGAATCCACCGATGCACTGGCCGGGCAGGCGCAGTGCGGCAACCGAGGCCAGAATGTCTGGATTGGGGACCAAATCGATGCGGTCGGGGAGTTCATGGCGGCGCAACTTCCGGTCGGTGTGTTCCTGCGGCCGCACATCCGCTACAGCCGCTACCCCGATGAACACATCCGCCGTGGCGCATCGTTCCATGACCGCAGCGTGCATCTCGACGGCCGTTTCCACGTACACCACTTCCTCAAGCCCGGGAGGCGCAGGGATGCTCACCGGACCGCAGATCGCGCGTACCGCTGCACCGGCATCTCGCAGCGCCTCACACAAGGCAAATCCCATCTTCCCGGAACTTCTGTTGCCGAGAAAACGCACGGCATCGACAGGTTCGTGTGTGGGGCCCACGGTGAGCAATGCGCGCACCCTGCGCAGTGGCAGGTCTGCGGCAAAACGGGCATCGAGAGCGTCTGCAATGGATTCAGGTTCCATCATGCGGCCCTTGCCGTCGAGACCGCTTGCGAGCGGACCAGAACCGGGTTCGAGCACCTGGACACCACGCGATGCAAGGAGGGAGAGGTTCGCCTCCGTTGCAGGGTGGGCGAACATGTCCAAATCCATGGCCGGCGCCACGATGACAGGGCACCTGCTGCTCAGAAAGACCGCTTGGAGCAAGTTGTCGCACGAACCGTGTGCGAAGGCCGCAGCCGTCTCGGCTGTGCAGGGTGCCACTAGAAACACATCGCCCCACAGGCCCAATTCAACGTGGTTTGTCCAGGTGCCCTCGTGCAGATTTTCCGTGAACTCGCTGTACACCCGGTGTCCCGTCAAGGTGGCCAGTGTCAGCGGGGTGATGAAGTCCTGGGCTGCAGCCGTCATGATCACGCGCACTTCCGCCCCGCGTCGCATGAGTTCGCGGGCGAGGAGAGCGGACTTGTAGGCAGCAATGCTTCCGGTGATGCCGAGCAGCACCTTCTTGCCAGAAAGCGCGGACCAGCCGGACATGGATATCAGAGGGCAGCTTCCGGGCGCTCGAGCGCAACTTGCGCAGCCGGCTTTTCTTCGTAGATGTGCAGCAAGTTTTGCTTCAATTCTGCGATGGCTATGCTGTGGGGCTTCGGCAAGCGCTCGTAGAACTTGGAAATCTCGATTTGTTCCCGGTTTTCGAACACCTCATCGAGGGAATCGGTCGGCGCGACGAACTCTTCGAGCTTGTGGCCTAACTCCGTGCGCAACTCCGTCGCGATTTGGTTGCTCCGCTGGCTCAGCACGACAATCGTCTCGAACAGGTTGCCCGTGCCGTTTTGTTCGAGGTTGTACGTGTCCCGCGTTTCCGTGGTCCGGTCAGCTTTGATGCTCTTGAAGTTCATGGCGTAGGGGAGCTGGAAGTTTCCGCTTTTTTCAGTTCGTCGATTCTGCGGATGCACGCATCGTAAATCCGTTGCGCGTTGTCCATGTACCGACTCTTCGGGTAGCGGGCGACAAAATTATGAAAAGCAGCGATGGCTTCGGAGTACCGCTCGATTTTTCTTCGGTCGGTGCTCAAGGTGGCGTATTGAAAGTGAGAGTCAAGGATCAACCACTGGGCCGTTTCGCGGTGCGGCGAATCCGGATGGTCGCGCAAGTGCTGCGCGAGTGCCAGCGTGGCTGCTTTGTACTGGCCCGTGGTGTGGTAGAGCGCGGCGAGGTCGAAGTCCTTGTCATCGAGTTTGCGCCGCAAGGTGCTGATCAATTGCTGGCTGGAATCCCGCCGTGCGCTCGATGGGTAGCGGTTCATGAAAAGCTGCAATTCTTCGATGGCAGCGCGGGTTTCGGTTTGGTCAAGCGAAGCTTGCGGACTGAGCCGGTAACTGCACATGGCCGCGAGAAAGGAGGCTTCTTCCGCGCGCAGGTCGTACGGAAACGACTTCGCAAAATTCTTGTAGTGGTAGCGCGCGAGGTACAGGTCGTTCACACAGTAGTGCGCGCGGGCCAAATGCCATTGCACCTCCCGCGCTTGTTCTGTTCCGCGGAGCAAGCCGGAAAGCTCGTCGAGAATGGGCAAGGCCCCCATGCACTTTCCGCTGTCCACATACGCCACAGCACGCTCGAATTTGTAGTCGAGGTCAGGGCTTTTCAGGACTTTGTTGTAGTCGTTGCACCCGAGGGCCACTACACACACCGCAGCGTGGACAAAGTTGCGAAGCATCGCCGCGAAGGTAGGGTGCGCGGTTCGGTTATCTTTGGCATCGAAAACCTGATTCCCTTGGACATATTCGAACGCATCCGCAAGGACCGGGGACCGCTGGGGCAACATGCCCGCGAGAGCCACGGCTATTTTACCTTCCCGAAGTTGGAGGGGCCCATTTCGAACCGCATGACCTTCCGCGGGAAGGATGTCTTGGTTTGGTCCATCAACAACTACCTCGGTTTCGCGAACCACCCGGCCATCCGCAAGGTGGATGCGGATGCAGCGGCGGAGTGGGGCATGGCGTACCCGATGGGAGCGCGGATGATGTCTGGCCAAACGTCCCAGCACGAGGCACTTGAGGCGCAGCTCGCCGACTTCATGGGCAAAGAGGATGCCTTCTTGCTCAACTACGGCTACCAGGGCTGCATGTCGGCCATCGAGTCGCTCGTGAGCCGGCACGACGTGATTGTGTACGACAGCGAATCGCATGCCTGCATGGTCGACGGTGTTCGCCTGCACCAAGGCAAGCGGTTCGTCTTCCAGCACAACGACATGGAGAGCTTCGAAAAGCAGCTTCGCCGTGCAAAAACGCTGGCCGATTCACAGGGCGGCGGTGTGCTCGTGGCCACGGAGGGCGTCTTCGGGATGGCGGGCGACCAGGGCAAACTCAAGGAAATCTGTGCGTTTAAAAAGGAATTCGGTTTCCGGCTCTTCGTGGACGATGCACACGGCTTCGGGACCATCGGACGCGACGGCCGTGGGGCAGCGGATTTCCAGGGTGTTCAAGACCAAATCGACATCTACTTCGGCACCTTCGCAAAGTCCATGGCGACGGTCGGTGCCTTCGTGGCAGGGGAGGAGGACATCATCGAGTACCTCCGCTACAACATGCGTTCCCAAACCTTCGCCAAGGCCCTCCCGATGCCCATTGTCATCGGGGCACAAAAGCGCCTGGCGATGATGCGCGACGAGCCCGAGCACATGGAAAAGCTGTGGGTCATCGCAAACGCTCTGCAAAGTGGTTTGCGCGCAGCGGGCTTCAACATCGGACATACAAACTCCTGTGTCACTCCGGTCTTCCTCGAAGGTGGACTCGGCGAAGCCACGAACCTCACGCTGGATCTCCGCGAGAACTACGGCATCTTCTGCTCCATTGTGGTGTATCCGGTTGTTCCGAAGGACACCATCATGCTGCGTTTGATTCCCACCGCGGTCCACACGTTAGCGGATGTGCAGTACACCATTGAGACGTTCTCGTCTGTGAAAGAAAAGCTCTTCGCTGGAGAGTACCGCAGCGAGCGCATCGCCTCGTGGGCGTGAGCCGGATTTTCATCGAATTGTCTTACGATGGCCGTGCCTTCCACGGGTGGCAGCGGCAACCGGGGGCGCGCACGGTCCAAGAGGAACTCGAGCGCGCCCTCGGTGTCTGTGCCCGTGCCGGTGGACCGGTCCCGGTGGTGGGGTGCGGCAGGACGGATGCCGGGGTGCACGCCCGTTACTTCGTGGCACACGCAGCACTGGACGTGTCCGACCTGGAAGAACCGGTTTTGGCCCGCCTGAATGGACTCCTCCCGCCGGAGATTGCGGTGTTCGGCCTCCATCCTGTGGACGACCGTGCGCACGCCCGCTTCAGTGCAACCGAACGCGCCTATGCCTATTTCCTCCACGCCTACAAGGACCCGTTTCTCCTCGGAAGGTCCACGCGTCTCTACCGCGAACCCGATGGCGTGGCCATCCGAGAAGCGGCCCAATTGCTCGTGCGGAAGGGCGATTTCGGTGCGTTTTGCCGCACCGGTGGAAATGCAACGACCACCGTGTGCGATGTACGCAGGGCGGAATGGAAGGAAGTAGATCGGGGGAGGTGGGTGTTTGAAATCGCCGCCGACCGGTTCTTGCGGAACATGGTACGCGCGGTCGTAGGCACCTTGCTCGACGTCGGGTACGGAAAGCGCAGCGTGGACGATTTTGCGGCGGTACTTGCATCCGGCGACCGCAGCTGCGCCGGGAAGTCCGCAGCTTCTGACGGATTGTACCTCGTCGATGTCCGGTATCCGGACGCGGTGTTTTCCCGCCCCTAACTTCGCGCCGCATGTCTGCCCCTCGAAAACCCGGCCTTGACCGTGCGGTGCTCGGCCGCATCCTCGCATTGGCGGCTCCGTACCGTCGCCGGTTTGTGTGGACGGGGGTACTTGTGGTGGCGACTTCGGCGCTGATTTGGGTACGGCCGGCACTGATTCGCCGCGCGGTCGATGTGGAGCTCGCAGCAGGCAACATGCAGGGCATGCTCGAGGTGTTTGCAGCCGTGGTAGTCGTGCTGCTTGTGGAGGCGTTTTTGCAGTACCGCTCCGCGTACTTGGCGAACTGGGTGGCCCAATCCGTGAGCCTCGACCTCCGTGGACTGCTGTTCCGCCATGTGGCCCGCTTCCGGTTGCGCTACTTTGACCGCACGCCCGTCGGCACGCTGGTCACCCGCCATGTGGGGGATGTGGACGGCATAGCCGATGTGTTTTCGAACGGCATCTTGAATGCGGTAGGTGACTTGCTTTCTTTGACGGTGGTGGTTGTGGCGATGGCAGTCATTGACTGGAAATTGACCTTGGTCGTGCTGGTTCCGATCCCGCTGCTCATTGTGGCGACGCGGCTGTTCCAACGGGCCATCAAGGCCTCCTTCACCGATGTGCGCAACGCGGTTGCACGCATGAACGAGTTTGTCCAAGAGCACGTCACAGGAATGCACATCGTGCAGGCCTTCAACCGGCAGTCGCGCGAGGCCCAGCGGTTCGATGCCATCAATGCGGCACACCGCGAAGCCCACATCCGCTCGGTTTGGGCCTACAGCGTCTTTTTCCCGGTCGTGGAATTGCTCTCGGCAACGAGCGTCGCGCTGCTCTTGTGGCTGGGCATGAACGATGTCTTAGCGGAACGCGTCACACTCGGCGTGCTGCTGCAGTTCATCCTGTACGTCTTCATGCTGTATCGGCCCATCCGGCAGCTCGCGGACAGGTTCAATGTGCTCCAAATGGGAGTCGTCAACTCAGAGCGCGTGCTGGCCTTGCTGGCCACAGACGAGGCCATGCCCGACTCCGGTACCACTGCCGACGTGGCCTTTTCCGGGGAAATACGGTTCGATGGCGTTTGGTTTGCCTACGTGCCGGATACCTGGGTGCTGCGGGACGTTTCATTCACCATCCGCCCAGGGGAGATGGCGGCCTTTGTCGGTGCTACGGGGAGTGGAAAATCCACAGTGGTCAATTTGCTCAGCCGCTTTTATGAGGTCGATCGCGGGGCCATTTATTTGGATGGCATCGACATTCGTGAGATTCCACTCGCCATCCTCCGCAGCCGAATTGCGGTGGTGCTGCAGGAAGTGTTCCTCTTCTCGGACACCTTGCGCAACAACGTGACGCTGTGGAATGCCGACATCGGCACCGAAGCACTCGATGCGGCCGCCCGTGAAATCGGTGCCTCTGCCTTCATCGATAGGCTCCCGGACCGCTGGGAAACCCAAGTGCGAGAGCGCGGCGCGATGCTCAGCGTGGGCCAACGCCAACTCGTCGCCTTCCTCCGCGCATCCG
>CAZMNI010000059.1:5644-10651 GCA_964567615.1 uncultured Chryseobacterium sp. | reverse complement strand
CCTTCCTTTTAACCTGCAAGAAATTGAAACCAACACAGTTTGACCGTGTCTGCATGAAAGACGGAGGTCGTTCTGCAGGGTTGCCTCCTTCTCGCAAAAAAGTTGAGGGAATTTTTTCTGCAGCAAACGATGTCGCGGCATGGAAGGCATGAACGAATCGCTGAAGGGCATGCCCAAACGGAATCCCCCACACTCACCCCTCCGCGGCGCAGCCGCGCCGCCCCCTCCCTACAAACTGAACCGATACCCCACCCCCCGCACCGAGAAGAAGTGCACCGGATGCGGCGGGTCCGGCTCGAAGTACTTGCGGAATCCGAGGATGAAGTTGTCGACCGTCCGCGTGCTGGGGTATACGTCGTAGCCCCACACTTTTTCAAGGATCTCCTCCCGCGAGACCACTTCACCGGCGCGGGAAGTGAGCAGGCGCAGGAGCATGGCTTCGCGTTTCGAGATGGCCCGGTCTTCTCCGGCACACGTGATGATGCGGTAGGCGGCGAAGTCGATGCGGCAGCCTTTCCCGAAAAGGAATTGGGTCACCTCGGGCGCCGGCGAAGCATCGGGCAAGGCGAGCAGGCGCTTTACGCGGAGCAACAGTTCCTCGAGTTCGAACGGCTTGCCGAGGTAGTCGTCGGCGCCGGTGCGCAGGCCTTCGACCCGGTCGGGGCCAGCGTTGCGGGCGGTCAGGAAGAGGATGGGCGTCCGGTGGCCTTCGAGGCGGAGCGTGGTGCAGACCGCGAGTCCGTCGAGTTTCGGCATCATGATGTCGAGCACGGCGCAGTCGATGCGGCGGGTGCGCACAGCTTCGAGGGCCGCTGGTCCGTCGACGGCTTCGACGACGTGGTAGCCCTCGAGTTCGAAGTTGAGGCGGAGCATGCGGCGCAGTGCGGGGTCGTCCTCGGCCAGCAGGAGGTGCGGACGGGAGGGGGTAGAGGGCGGATCGGGCACGGCGGGGTTACTTTTGGCCAAATTTACACCCCACATGCAAGACGAACCGGTGCAAGAGCGGCGGCCGAACATCGCAGATGTGCTCGGACTGGAAGTGCTGGAAGTCAGCGATGAACGGGTGACAGGGCGGATGCCGGTCGATCACCGCACGCACCAACCGTACGGCCTGCTCCACGGCGGGGCGAGCGTGGTCCTCGCGGAAACCTTGGGTTCTGTCGGCAGCCACCACATTGCTGCGCGCGAAGGCCGGCATGCAGTGGGTATCGAAGTGAATGCGAACCACGTACGCGGGGTCAAGAGCGGCTGGGTGCACGGGACGGCGCGGCTGGCGCACCGGGGCGGCCGGTTGCATGTCTGGCACATCGACATCGTGGACGACGGGGGCGCGCTGGTGTGTACGTCGCGGTTGACGGTGATGCTCGTTCCGGCCCATGGGTGAGCCGCGGGTGTGGTGGCGGGCGCCGGGCGAGGACCGGGTCTGCACGTTGCGTTTCGATCCGCAAGGGGATGCGCACTTCCACCTCGGTCCCTTTGCCGCCGGTGACGGGGAGCCGCTGTGTGCGTGGCGGGGGTGTGTGGAGGAGGCGGAGTGGCCGGAGCCGGGGAGTTTGGAGGTAGCCCGGTGGGGGCGGAGGGATTGGGCGGATCGAACGGTGCGCGCGGAGCACGAAGCGGCCATCGCGGTGGGGCTTGAGCGGATTGCGGCGGGCGAACTGGACAAAGTGGTGCTTGCGCGGGTGGAGTTTGTGCCGGCCGCGGAGGCCCGTTCGCCGGAGGAGGTGTTCCGGGCCAAATGTGCTGACCACCCGGACGCTTTCGTGTACCTCGTGGCACATCCGGTGTGCGGAGTTTGGCTCGGCGCAACGCCCGAGCTGCTCCTCAAATCCGATGGCCACGCCTGTGAAACGGTCTCCCTCGCGGCCACACGACGCGCCGCCGACCGCGACCACTGGACGGACAAGGAACGCGCAGAACAGGCGGTCGTCACCCGCTACATCGCGGACGTCCTGCGCGAGGCCGGCGCCGAATCCGTCCACGTCACCGAGGCCATCGACCGCATTTACGGCCCGCTCGCCCACCTCGAATCGCGCATCCGCTTTGCCTTCGCAGGTGCCCTCCCGGACTTGGTGCGTCGGCTCCATCCCACCCCTGCCGTCGGCGGTTCGCCGCTCTCCGCCGCCCTCGCCCTGATCGCCCGCCTTGAGCGGCTCCCACGCCGCTACTACGCCGGCTTCCTCGGCGTGACCTTGCCGAGCTCATCCCGGTTTTACGTCAATCTCCGCTGCATGGAATGGGTGGCAGGTGGCGTGTTGCTGCACGCGGGTGGCGGCATCGTAGCTGGATCGGATCCGGCTGCGGAGTGGGAAGAGACGGAGGCGAAGCTCGCTGCGATTCGGATGCGGCTGGTGAGGGGGGAGGTGGAGGGGTGAGGTTGAGATTGGGGTTGGGGTTGGGGTTGGGGTTGCTGGGTGGGGTTAGGAGGGGTGGAGCCAATCGAATAGGTTGTTTGGGTGGATGCATTGAAACGCAGCCTCTGGGTATGCCTTGGAGAATCCTACGGGCAACTTTGCGGCTTTCACCGGGTTCCACTTGAATTCGAACGCCGCGAGTTGCCCGTTCAGAACTTCGAGCAAATCGAGTTCCTGCTGATCATACGTCCGCCAAAAATGCAATTCGGCATGTTCTCGCCGGTAGCTCAGTAGCTTCCGTCGCTCAGAAATGCAGAAGTTCTCCCACAATGCTCCCTGGTCGTGGCGCGCTTGCAAAGGGGAAAAGTCGTGGATGAGGGCATTTCGAACGCCGTTGTCGACAAAATACCATTTCGCCGATTTCACTACCTCCTTCCTCAGATTTTTGCTGTACCCCGGAAGTTTGAAAATCACGAACACTTTGCTCAACAGGTCGAGGTATTTAACGACTGTGTCCTTGGACAAGCGAAGTTGGTTGCCCAGTTCTTGTGTGGAGACTTCGTTTCCGATTTGGTAAGCTAACAGCCGAAGCAAATCGAGGAGCTTCGAGGAGCGCTTGATGCCATCGTGCTGCAAGAGGTCCTTCATCAAATAGGCTCCAGTCAGTTCGTGCAAGTAACTCGCAGCCTCGTGCGGCTGATTGATCACTTCTGGATAGGTCCCGTAGATGAGGTAGTTCGCTAGGTTTGTTTCGGTTTCCAAACGGCCTTGGTGCGCGATGAGTTCACCCATGGAAAGTGGAAAGAGCTCGAGGGTGATTTGTCTCCCCGTGAGTGGTTCTCCTGCGGACGAAAGCAGGTCAAAGCTCGAAGAGCCTGTTGCCACGACGGTTACCTCAGGGAAGCTGTCGACTAAGAACTTGAGGCGCTTTCCGATGTCTGGGATGCATTGGGCTTCATCGAGGAAAACGAGCCGATGACTTCCGACAATTTGCGAAAATCGGTCTTTTGTTTGGACGGCAAACAGCTGCGCTACGCGGTCGTCCTCGGCGTTGAGAAATGCCACTGCTCCGTCGAAAGAGTTCGCTAAATGCCTCGCCAATGCAGTCTTGCCCACCCTTCGAGTGCCATACAGCAGGAGCACTTTGTTTGTGTGCAACTTGCTTTGGACAAAGGGGGTAATCGCACGCTCGATGAAGGGGGTAGGCGAAGGCATTCGTGAGCAATTTTAATCAATTCAGTGATTTGAATCGCTCAATTTACGTAAAATGGACGAATGGGTTGACGAAATTCGACCAAATCAGTACCAAGAATCGTTTTCGGAGCCACACAAACGGTGCGGTGTAGCCGCGTGTAAATTCGCACAATGACACGCCATTCCCCATCATTGTCCATCACAGTCGGCATCGATGTAGGGGGAAGTTCGAAGGGTTTTCACGCCGTGGCGTTGCAGGGGAACACGGTGTTGGAGGCCAAACGCTTCGAAGGAAGTGAACGCGGGCACGTCATCGGAGAATTGGTCCGGTGGTGCGTAAACCAAAGGGCGCAAGCAGTGGCGGTGGATGCGCCGTGCGG
Organism: uncultured Chryseobacterium sp.; assembly: GCA_964567615.1. GTDB lineage: Bacteria > Bacteroidota > Bacteroidia > Flavobacteriales_D > Sanyastnellaceae > CAMCYM01. The sequence goes on along the minus strand of CAZMNI010000059.1, from coordinate 6,723 downwards.
TTGGAGCATGGACGGAGGCAGCCGGCCGTGCGAACGCGAACTGCAACGGATGGGCATTTCGAGTTTTTACACGCCCATGAAGGCAAAAGCTGACGGGCGTGCGTTCTACGACTGGGTGCGAAACGGGGAAGCCCTTTTTTATGCATTGCAACCCCACTTTCCGCTCTTCACGGGTGGGACTGTCGAGCCGGGTCGGCGGTTTTGTTTCGAGACCTTTCCACATGCCATCACCTGGCAACGACGCGGTGGCAATGCGAGTGCGAGGGATAAGAAGGCCCAACGGAAAGAACTCCTGGAGCTGAACCTGGGCGAGGAGGAAGTGGCGAAGCTCAAGAACATCGACTTTATTGACGCGGCCCTGTGCGCGCAGATGGCGGCCGACGTCGTGGCTGGCGCGTGTTTCCATCCGTTGGGCGATGTGCAGAGCGGATTTTTGCTGGTGCCGGTGCAGGGAGGTCAGGTGGCGGGCGGCTGAGCCGGGCGGGCAGGAAGGTGGTACCTTTGCGGGGATGAGGACGACAGCGCATCGGGTGGCGGCCGTTTTGGTCCAAACCCTCGCAGAGCACGGGCTGCGCGACGCGGTGATCTCGCCCGGTTCGCGGAATGCGCCCCTCGTCATCGCGCTGCACCACGACCCGCGCATCCGCATTACGGTCGCAACCGACGAGCGTTCCGCGGCGCACATCGCCCTCGGCATGGCACTCGCGACGCGCCGCCCAGCGGCCGCCGTGACCACCTCCGGCACGGCCGCCGTCAACCACGGCCCAGCCCTCGCCGAGGCCTTCCACGCCCGCGTACCCCTGATCTCCCTCACGGCGGACCGCCCGGTCGCGTCCCGCGACCGCGGCCACGGCCAAACCGCGCGCCAGGCCCACCTCTTCGCCCCCCACGTCCTCCTCAGCCTCGACCTCGACGAGCACGACCTCCCGGCCGCGGCCGAGGCGGCGCGTCGCGCCATCGCCGCCTCCCGACACGGTCCCGTGCACCTCAATGTACCGCTGTCGGAGCCACTCTACGCGCTGGAGGACGGCGGCTTCGCCGCCGGGGTTGTGGACGGCGGCTTCGCCGCCGGGAATCAG
>CAZMNI010000059.1:0-5544 GCA_964567615.1 uncultured Chryseobacterium sp. | reverse complement strand
GGACGGCGGCTTCGCCGCCGGGGTTGTGGACGGCGGCTTCGCCGCCGGGAATCAGATTGAGGTTGAGGACGGCTTCGCCGCGGCAATCCGCGCCGCCCATCCCGCCGATGCCGGCACCGCCCATCCCGCCGATGCCGGCACTGCCCCCGGCTTCCCAGTCGGCCCTGTCGTCGCTCAAACCGCCCCTGCCTCCAACCCCAACCTCGCCCCCAACCTCGCCCCCAACCCCAACCCCGCCCTCAATCTCAATCTCAACCCCGCCCCCAACCCCACCCTCAACCCTCAATCCCAACCCCACTCCCCCTTCCCCGACCTCCTGTGTGAGTCCCCCGGGATGGCGGTGTGTGTGATTGTGGGGGCGCTGCCGCCGCGTGCGGATGGGGCGTTCGAGGATTTGGGCGAGCGGTTGTCCCGGGGGGCCGGGGTGCTTGCGGAGCGGTGGAGCGGGGTGCTCGGGGAGGCGGTGGAGGCGTCGGCGGACCGGTGGGTGGCGGCGTGGGGGCGGGAGTTCAACGGATGCGGTGGGGTGCCGGATGTGGTGGTCACGGCGGGTGGACCGCCGATGAGTCGGGTGCTGCGGGAGGCGGTGACGGGGTGGGGGGTGCCGCATGTGCACATCGGCAACGACGGGCCGGCGTGGGATGTTTTCGGGTCGCTCGAAGCCCAGTGGGCGGTAGATCCGTGGGAGGGGTTGGCAGAGCTCGCGGAGATGCTGGAGCCGGAAGGACGGTTTGCAGGGGAGTGGGAGGTAGCCCGGTTGCGGGTGGAGGCGGCGCACAGGGAGGCGGTGGAAGCGGCGCCGTGGAGCGATGTGCAGGCTGTGGCTCGACTTGCTCAGGTAGTCGGCGCAGGCGAGGTGGTGCATGCTGCGAACAGCACGGCGGCGCGGTATGTGCAGCTGTTCGAGTGGAAAGCAGGGCGTGTTCATGCGAATCGCGGGGTCGCCGGCATCGATGGGTGCGTGAGTACGGCGGTAGGGGATTCGCTGATGCACCCGGACCGGCTGGTTTGGCTGCTCACAGGCGATCTGGCGATGCTGTACGATGCGAACGGATTGCTCGTCAGTCCGTTTCCTTCGAACCTGCGGATCGTGGTGGTCAACAATGGCGGGGGAAACATCTTCCGCTGGCTGCCCGGACCGGCGCAGGTGGGGCTGCTCGAGCCGTACTTCGAGGCGGGGACGGGGCGCAGCTTCGCGCAGGTCGCGGCCTTGCACGGGCTGGAGTACCTTCGCGCGACGGACGACAGGTCCTGCGCCGATGCACTTGCGCAGCTGCGAACACTGGGACGGCCTGCGCTGTTGGAAGTGGTGACCGATGGGGCGGAAAGTGCAGCGGCGTATCGGGCGTACGCAGCGCATTTGGCCCGCCTCGGCGGCGCATAAAATCTGTGACAAATGAGTTCAAATACGGCCCAAGCAGCCCCGACAACCCGAACAACGATGCGCACCTGGACCCCCATCAAGATCTACGAAGACATTCTGTTTGAACAGTTTGAGGGCATCGCGAAGATCACCATCAACCGGCCGCAGGTGTACAACGCGTTCCGGCCAGAGACGAACATCGAGATGATCGATGCGATGGCGATTTGCCGCGAACGGGCCGACATCGGCGTCGTGGTGCTCACCGGTGCGGGCGACAAAGCGTTCTGCAGCGGGGGGGACCAAAACGTGAAAGGCGTCGGCGGCTATGTCGGCGAAGACGGCGTGCCGCGGCTGAACGTGCTGGATTTGCACAAGGACATCCGCGCGCTGCCGAAGCCGGTGATTGCGATGGTGAACGGCTACGCCATCGGCGGAGGGCACGTCCTGCACGTGGTGTGCGATTTGACGATTGCGGCGGAGCACGCACGGTTTGGCCAAACGGGCCCCAAAGTGGGCAGCTTCGATGCAGGATTTGGTTCGAGCTACCTCGCGCGCCACGTGGGCCAAAAGAAGGCCCGCGAAATTTGGTTCCTCTGCAACCAATACACCGCCGACGAAGCCGAGCGCATGGGCATGGTCAACAAGGTCGTGCCGCTGGCCGACCTCGAGGACGTGACGGTCGAATGGTGCCGGACCATCCTCAAGCGGTCGCCGCTGGCCATCCGGATGATCAAGCGCGGCCTCAACGCCGAACTCGACGGGCAACGCGGCCTGATGGAATTTGCGGGCGACGCAACGCTCATGTACTACCTCATGGAAGAAGCCCAAGAAGGCAAACGCGCCTTCCTCGAAAAGCGGGACCCGGACTTCCAGCAGTTCCCCAAATTCCCCTGATGCCGGATTCCAGCGGACTGCGCGGCTCAATTCGAGCCTACGTCCAAGCTGCGCGGTTGCGCACCCTTCCGCTCGCCGGTGCGACGGCCTGCATGGGGGGGGCGCTCGGCGCGAAGGCCCTCGGCGGGCCCGGCCACCTCGATGCGGGGTTTTGGTGGACGTTCGGGGGGGCGTGGGCGACGGTTTGGACCCTGCAGATCCTCTCAAACTTCGCAAACGACCTCGGCGACGCCGAGAACGGTGCGGACCGCGGGGACGGCGCGGAACACGGTGTGCGGGCGGACCGGGCGGTGGCGTCGGGACGGATTTCCGCTGCGGACATGCGGCGGGCGGTGATTGTGACGGCCTTGGTGGCGTTTGGATTCGGGGTGTTTACGGTAGGGGCAGCGACATGGGGCACGGAGCTCTTGTTGATGGCGCTCGGTTGGATCGCAGCGGGGCTGGTGAGCATCGCGGCGGCGTACCGCTACACCGCAGGCCGATCGCCGTATGGGTACAAGGGATGGGGCGACGTGGCTGTGCTGGTGTTCTTCGGATGGATCGGGGTGACGGGAACGGCCGTCCTGACTTCTGGAGGCCAATTTGAGTGGTCCTGGCTGATGCCGGCCACCTTTGTCGGCGCAATGGGCATGGCGGTATTGAATTTGAACAACATGCGCGATGCATCGCGCGATGCGGCCACGGGAAAAAAGACGCTGGCTTTGCGCCTGGGCGTGCGCAGAGCACGGGTGTACCATGCAGCGCTGTTTGTCATCGGGTGGGCCTTGCTCGTCCTCTTTTTGCTGGTAGTGAGTCCGGTGCCGTGGCGCGGGTGGTATTGGATGGTGTTGATGGCCTTGGTACATGCCGCGCACCTGCGCCTTGTGTTCATGAAAGGGCCTCCTGAGGGACTGGATGACGAGTTGAAGAAGGTAGCGCTCTCGACAGCGCTGGTGGCTCTGGCCATGCTGTTTTCCGTGATCCGGGGATGATGGAAGGACTTGCCATCGAGGTGCTGGAGCATCCGCTCACCTTCGCGCAGCCGGCGCGGACGTCGCGGGATACGCTGACCTCGAAGCCCACGTTCTTGCTTCGGGCGCGCCATCCGGACGGACGCAGCGGTGTAGGCGAGTGCTCGCTCATCCCGGGCCTGAGCCCGGAACACCCGCTCCGCGCTGCGCGTGCCCTCGCTGCGGTCGCAGCATCTGGCACGTTGGACGTGGATGCGGTGCCGGAGCATTTGCCCGCCGTGCGGTTTGCAGTCGAAACGGCCCTCATCGACCTGCTCACGCCCGGCGCCATGCGGTTGCTGGACACGCCGTTTGCGCGGGGCGAGGAAGGCATCGGCATCAACGGGCTGGTCTGGATGTCCGATCTCGAGGCGATGCACAATGCTGCAGACAACCTCGTAGCACGGGGATTTACTACGCTCAAATTCAAGGTAGGGGCCTTGCCGTTTGACGACGAGCTGGCGCTGCTGCGCGGGGTCCGAGCGGAGCACCCGGCGGTGACGGTGCGCGTGGACGCGAACGGTGCGTTTACGGCGTTGGCTCCGGCCGACCGGCTGGCGCGGCTTGAAGCCTTGGCAGATTTGGGCCTTCACAGCATCGAACAACCCATTCGGCCCGGTCACTGGGCCGATTTGGCCGAGCTGTGCCGCCAAAGCCCCTTGCCCATCGCCCTCGACGAAGAACTCATCGGGCTGACTTCGCGGGACGTGCGCCGCGCAATGCTGCACACGGTGCGCCCGGCGTTCGTGGTGTTGAAGCCGAGCCTCATCGGGGGCTTGCGCGAAGCAAACGAGTGGATCGACCTCGCGGCCGAGGTGGGGGCGGGTTGGTGGGCGACCTCGGCCCTCGAATCGAACGTGGGACTCAATGCCATCGCCCAATGGACGGCCGATGCCTTGCTCGACGTGCCCGAAGCAGCGCGCTTGCCGCAGGGGCTGGGGACCGGCGGGTTGTTCACGAACAACTTCACCGCGCCGCTCACGGTCCGGGAAGGGGCGCTTTGGACCGAACCAGCAGGAGCATGGATGCTGCCGTAAAGGCCGAGGGCTTTCCGCCCGGCACCCTCTGCTTCGCAGGTCCCGACGCGCCTCTCGGAGCGGACGGAGAACCGCGGACCTTCGTCCTCGACGCGGCCGGGGCGGCCCAAATCCAGCACGCACTCGCCCCCGATGCCCCCGCCTGGCAACATGCGGTGGCGCGGTTGCTGGAGGTTTGGTTCGACCCCTCAGCGGAAACCCTCACCTGGACGACCAGCGGCTCTACCGGGCCGCCCACGCGCATCGCCCTGCCGCGCGCCGCCATCCGCGCAAGCGCGGCCCGCACGGTCGCCCACTTCGGCCTCTCCCCGGGATCGCGCGTGCTGCTCGCGCTCCCCGCGGAATTCACCGGCGGCGCCATGTTCTTGCTGCGCGCCGTGCTGCACGGGCTGCACGTCGTGGCCATCGCCCCCCGCGCACAGCCCCTCCTGCCCCCCGGCGCCCGCTTCGACTTCACCGCCCTCACGCCGCACCAAGCCGCAGCCATCCGCGCCGACAGCGCCCAACTCGGCACGGTCCTGCTGGGCGGCGCCCCGGCCGCCCCCGCCCTCGCCGGTCCTTGGCCGGCCGGAGTCCGCGTCTTCGAGTCCTTCGGCATGACAGAGACGCTTTCGCATTTCGCCCTCCGCCGCCTCATCCCGGACCCCGAGCCGGCCTTCACCTGCCTCCCCGGCGCCACGGTTTCCGCACGGGACGGCGCCCTCGTCGTCACGGACACCGCCACCGGCGTCACCGACCTGCTGACCCGCGATGCCGCCAACGTCCTCGACGCGCACCACTTCATTCCCCTCGGGCGCCTGGACGACGTCCTCAACTCGGGCGGCGTCAAAGTCCATCCAGCCGCGGTCGAAGCTGCACTCGCCGACCTGATTCCTGAACCCTTCCTGGTCCTTGGACGTCCCGACCCGAACTTGGGCGTTGCCGTGGTTCTCCGCATCGAAGCCCCGGCAGATGCCGACCGGGCTGACCGCATCCTCACTGCGGCGCGCGAACGGTTGCCCCGCCACCATGCCCCGCGCGCGATTGAATGGGGCAGGATTGAGCGGACGGAAAGTGGGAAGTTGAAGCGCCGCTTCTCAGTGTGAGGACGCGGCTGCGCCGCTTTTCAGTGTGAGGGGGCGCTTCGCGCCCGAGGGTTGAGGACGCGGCTAAGCCGCGAAGAAAAAAATGCGGTGCGGTGTTGCGGCGATGGGTTTGGGTTGAATTTTCAACCTCAACCTCAACCTCAACCTCAACCTCAACCTCAACCTCAACCTCAACC
>CAZMNI010000058.1:0-11033 GCA_964567615.1 uncultured Chryseobacterium sp. | reverse complement strand
AAACCGCCTGCACATCCGGCAAGGCCACCTCTGCCGCCGCGCGGACCGCTGGCTTGGCCGATGCCGGCACAAAGACCCCCGCCTCGAGCTTCGCCACCAAGGCGTCCGAAGGCGGCTCCCCGAGCCCGCGGATGCGGGCCTTCTCCAGCCAACCCAAAACACTCGGGCTACCGAGAAAAAACCCCTTGGTCAGGTTCAGCCGGTGCACCACATCGAGGGCGTGCCGGCATTTGGCGCGCAATGCCCGGTCCACCGTGGAGACCTCCTTGCGCAGGTCATCGCGGATGTGGGCAAAGCGCGCAGGGCCCCATTCGCCAGGCGCAAAGGCCGCGAGCGTCTCTTGCAAATGTTCTCTGTACACTAACCGGCCGAACTTCTCGAGCTGCGGCCGCAACCGCGTGTCTCGCTCCTCCTCGGCCTGCATCCGGGCAAACCCCTCGAGCAGCTCGGTCAGTTCAGCATCTTCCGGACGTCCGGCCCGGTCGAGCAGCCGTCCCACCGCTTCAGAAATCAGCCGGTCTTCATCCAGTTCAATCACAAACTCCTGATCCAGGGCGAGCTCTCGGGTGAAACTCCGCACGAGCCGGTTCACGAAGCTGTCGATGGTCATGACCGCGAAATCCTCGTAGCGGTGCAGCATTTCCAGGCGCACACGGGCAGCTCGGGCAGCAACTTCCGCGAGCGGCATGCCGAGGTCCTCAGCGACCATCGCCCCCATGTCCCCGCGCCCTTCGGCGACGCGCTCGATCTCTTCGATGATGCGCGTGCGCATTTCAAGGGCGGCTTTGTTCGTAAAGGTGATGGCCAAAACGGTGCGAAATGCCCCCGCATCGGTGGTGCTCAGGCAAGCAGCGAGGTAGGCGCGCACGAGCCGGAAGGTCTTCCCGGAGCCTGCCGACGCACGTATGACATGGAAACGACCTTTCGATGGAGGCATGGTGTAAATTTGGGGAAAAGCACCATGCGGAATTCCATCCTCCTCTTGAGCGGAGCGGTCCTCCTCGCCCTGACGGGCTGCGTGGACCCCATCCGTCCTTTCCCAGGCGACCTGCCGGGCACCGTGCGGCTCGACCTGGGCTTGCATTGGGACGGCGCTTCCATCGGGCTCGGCGACACGGTGGTAGACCACCTCGACCACCCCGTCGTGCTGACAAATGTGCAGTTTTACCTCAACGGGCTCGAACTGCGCGATGCGGCCGGCACCTGGCATCCGGTGGGTGACATCCACCTCGTGGACTTCAACCGCGAGGCCCCGACCGTGGTTGAAGCGGTGCCCGCCGGCACGTACACGGCGATGCGCTTCGGCGTGGGCATCCCGAAGGCACTCAATACGAACATCGATCCGGCTTCGTATCCGAACGACCACCCGCTCAGCGTGTTGGGGTCTGCAGGGATGTTTTGGACGTGGTCCACGGGCTACATCTTCCTGAAGTACGAAGGGAAGGCCGCTGCAACCGCCGGCGACCCCATCGAGGAACCCATCTCGTACCACCTTGGAACGGACCTGAGCTACCGGACCATCACCCTGCCGTTTTCCTCTCCGCTGTACGTGTATTCCCGGGATGTGACCCCCGTTGACGTCGCCTTCGACGGGGCGCGCATGCTCAACGGACCGGCCGGCAGCATCGACGTGCTCACGGATCCGGTGAGCCACAACGCCCCGGGTACGGAGTTGCCGGACAGGTTGCTCGCCCTCCTCGAAGACGCCTTCTACCTGCCATGAAGGGCCGCACGGGTTGGGCTGTGCTGGGGACCGTGCTCGTGTTAGCAGGGTGCTCACGGTGCAAAGATCCAGAGCCCTGCGAGGGGTGCCCGGGGGAGCCGACGCCCTACGCGCTCGAGATTCCGCCGTTCTTCCCTCCGATGGACATCCCGGCAGACAACCCGCTGACGGTGGAAGGGGTGGCGCTGGGGCGGTTGCTTTTTTGGGACGTGGACCTGAGCATCGACCGGACTGTCAGCTGCGGGTCCTGCCACCTCCCGGAACACGGATTTTCTGACCCTAACCCGTACAGCTTCGGCGTCAACGGTGCGGTGGGGACGCGCAATGCGATGCCGCTGGTGAACCTCGGATGGGCGCCGAGCTACTTTTGGGACGGGCGGGCGTTGACGCTCGAGGAACAGATCCTCGAACCCGTGCCGCACCCGAACGAGATGGCCCTGCCGTGGCCCGACGCCGTGGCCCGCCTGGCCGCAGACCCCGACTACCCCGACCTGTTCGCCCGGGCCTTCGGTGACCCATCCATCACGTCGGACCGCGTGGCAAAGGCCATTGCCCAATTTCTTCGCACGATGGTGTCCGCCGATTCGAAGTTCGACCGGTGGCGGCGCGGAGAAGCCACGCTGACCGACAGCGAGTTCCGGGGCTACGAAATGTTCCTGCGGGAAGGCGGTGATCCGGAGACGACGCCCGGCGGGCAATTCGGCGGGGACTGCTTCCATTGCCACACGGAAGCCGGCCTACAGTTTACGGACTACCTGTTCCGCAACAACGGACTCGACCCGTCTTTCGAGGCCGATGCCGGGCGCGCCGCCGTGACCGGGCTGGCCATCGATTCGGGCAAGTTCAAGGTGCCGACACTGCGCAACATAGCCCTCACCGGGCCGTACATGCACGATGGGCGCTTTGCCACTCTCGAAGCGGTCATCGAGCACTACAACACGGGCGGGGTGCCCTCGTCCACGGTCGATCCGTTCATGAAGTACGAGTCGGGCGGCTTGACGCTTTCTGCTGGCCAAAAAGAAGACCTCCTCGCCTTCCTCCACACCCTGACCGACACGGCCTTCGTCCACAGGCCGGAGTTCTCCGACCCCCATTGACGCCGTGTTACCGGAACAGGAACGCGCACTCGCCCGGGCGGCGACACACCGCGAGGCGCTGAAGGCGGCCTTCCGCAAATTCCGAGCCCGGCCTCCGCGCGACCTTGACGGCCGCTTCCACGCGCTCCACGCCGAAGTTTTCGAGCGGACGGACTGCCTCACCTGTGCAAACTGCTGCCGCACCACGAGTCCCATTTTCCGCGACCGCGACGTCGAACGGGCAGCACGGCGGCTGCGGCTGCGGCCCGCTGCGTTCGAGGCGCAGTACCTCCGCCGCGACGAGGACGGCGATCTCGTGCTGCAGACGGCACCGTGCCCCTTCCTCGACCTCGCGGATCACCGGTGCAGCATCTACGAGGACCGGCCCGCCGCCTGCCGCGAGTACCCCCACACGGACCGCAAACACATGGCCGCAATCCTGCCACTTACCGAGCGCAATGCCCATGTCTGTCCGGCAGTTGCGGAGATTGCCCTGCGCATCGCCGGCGTAACCTAAGGCCCGCCTTGTCCGTAAGGGCGAGGCATGATGCGTTCCCTTCTCTCTGTTCGGACGGCCACCGCAGCGCTGATTGCCCTGCTGGCCTCGTTCACGGAATCCGCCGCCCAGTGTCCGACCGTTCTCGGACCATCGGGCACCGTATCCAGCAACCCCACGTGGTCCGAGTGCACCGGAAATGGCGGCATTCTCTACGTCCACGCCGGATCCCCGTGGTCGAATGTGACCGTGGACTGGGGCGATGGATCTGCACCAGAATCCTTCTCGGCATGGAGCCCGGCCACGGGACCCCTGCAGCACACCTACTCCGCCGGAAACGCCGTATACGATGTGCGGTTCATGCAGGGGTCGTGCACCGTGGAAGGAACGCACATCGTCGAGCAACCGACGAATGCTTCCATCCAAATCCCCTTCGGCGGCGTCACACAGGCCTGCGCTCCTGCAACCCTCGAATTCCACAACAGCTCGACCCAGGTCAGCCAGACGACCCAATTCACCTGGAACTTCGGTGACGGTTCGCCAGAAATCACGTTTGGACCCTCCAACGGCGGCCAAACCATTTCACATACCTTCCTGTCAGGGACGGTGGATTGTGCAACCGCGGTCACATTGCGAGCTGAGAACCACTGCAACACATTGCAGGGTGGGCCAAGCGAGGCTGAGTTCAATCCGATCATGATTTGGGACAAGGACGAAGCGTCCATCCAAGCGTCAGCATCCCTTTTCTGCTGGCCGAATACCCAAGTTACCTTGACGAACGCCACCGTGCGCAACTGCCTTGCACAAGGCAACGGCGGTCAGCGGTTCGAGTACTGGAATTTCGGGGATTTGAACATGGACGGGACGGATGAAATTCTGGATTGGACTCCGACTCCGCCCAACGGTTCTTCGCACTCCATTGTGCTTCCTGGCATCGGGGCGTTTACAGTCATGCTGATTGACAGCAGTCAATGTGGAGTGGATACCGCATACCGTGTGCTGAATGTTCTGAACGGTCCCGTCGGGCACCTGACATCGAACACACAAGTGATTTGTGAGGATTTGCCGGTGCAATTCACCCAACATGCTACCGGTGTTCAGTACCGCTGGAACTTCGGCACCGGAGCGAACTTCATGCCGACTGCAACGGGCAATGTTAGCTTCACCTTTGTCAATCCGGGGACCTATACGGTTCGGAGTGTGGTACTATCCGGCAGCGGCGCGTCTGCATGCACCGACACCAGCAGCATCGTCATCACCGTGTTGCCTCGGCCATCTGCCACCATCCAGTTGTCTACGCCCTCCGCTTGCGGATCGGCCACGGTCTCTGTTTCAGCTGTGAGCCCGAATGCTACAAACTTCTCATGGGGATTCGGGCCTCCGCCCTATGTCGCATCCGGCCAAACCGTGAGTGGCATCCAGTACACCACGGTGGGCACGCACACCATTTCCTTGGTGGTCACGGGAACGAACGGATGTACGACCCTGAAAACGACGCAACTCGTCATCCATCCCCGTCCGGCTGCGGATTTCGCAACCGGCCCTGTGTGCGTCGGCGCTGAAACACAGTTTACAGACCTTTCCGTCGCCCCGATGGGTCAGCAAATCACTTCTTGGAATTGGAATTTCGGGAACCAAACTAGCTTCTCCCAACATCCCGAATACGCCTACATCAGTCCCGGGACAATTCCGGTCACACTTACCGTACAAACTGCCTTGTGTTCAGGAACGGTCACAAAACTTTTGACGGTCAATCCGAACCCCACGGTCACCCTCACAGCAGGGAATGTGAGCGGATGTGCGCCGCTCATGACCTCGCTCAACGTCAGTGGAAGCCCCCTGTCTACTGTTGCTTGGAACTTCGGTGACGGCACCTCAACGCCGGCTTTGAATGCCGCTGTCGGCAACACCTTGAGCCACTTGTTTGAAGGCAGCCCGACGAACCAAGTCAACTACACAGTCACTGCGGTCGGAACAGACGCCAACGGATGCGCCACCACTGCCACCTTGCCCGTGGTCACTCATCCTTCGCCAGTAGCCAGCTTCACCACCACCACTACAGGCGGGTGCGCCCCGCTGCAGGTGGGATTGACAAACTTGTCAACCGGAACCTCGGCCTTCCTCTGGAGTTTCGGGGACGGCACCACCAGTTCTGCTGCCACGCCATCCCTGATTTATGAAAACACCAGTGGATTCCTGCAGTACCGGAACCTCAGCCTCGTCGCGGTTGCAGCAAACGGTTGCCACGACACCACTTCAGTGAATTTGAGCATCTTCCCTGAACCCGATTTCAATTTCGAGCTTCCAGATGCGCCAGCGTGCTCACCGCTGCAGTTGACCATGCCGCCAATTTTCAGCGCTGCATCTTTCTCTTGGGATTTCGCGGACGGCACCAATGCTACCTTGGCCCAGCCCACTCACGCCTGGAACAACCCGACCGATACGGCACAGGTGTACGAAGTGGTCTTCAGCGGCGTTTCCGCGTTCGGTTGCGTAGACAGTCACCGGGAGACCATTACGGTCCTGCCTCAACCGACCGCAGATTTCAGTGTGATCAGTTCTGGGACTTGTTCGCCGCTGGGAATCGCCCTTACGAGCACCAGCATCCATGCCGACCTGCTCAGCTGGGCCTTCAGCGATGGCACCACATCAACCGCCGAGTCGGTCAACCATGCATTTACAAACACCCAATCCACTCCGGAGACGGTGGGAGTGACTTTGACAGCAACACATGCACTGGGATGCTCGGATGAGCATTTTTGGACCACTGTTGCAGCACCAGCCCCGGACTTCGCCTTCACAATTGAGGAGACGGATGGCTGCTCTCCCATGCAACTTACTCTTCCGATTATTCCGGGGTCAACCGGTGGCGTTTGGAACTTCGGCGATGGCACGACCAGCACAGAAGTTGCGCCGACCCACAGCTGGACGAACGACACAGGTGAACTGGTGAGCTACATGGTGACGTACACCGGGACATCTGAATTTGGATGCGAAGGAATTGGGCACAAGCAAATCCTCGTCAAGCCCCAACCGGTCGCCGCCCTTTCCCTTGCTGTTCCGGTCGGGTGCGCTCCACTGACTCCCATGTGGACAAACACGAGTGTGAATGCCGATGCTTGTTCGTGGCTCTTCCTGCCACCTGCGGGTTCCGAATTGCTGCCACAGGCCGCGAGCACAGGGCCGAACGGCGTACCACAAGTGGCACTTGGTGCAGGCACTGAGCCCACCACATGGACGGTGACGATGTCTGCTCACGATGCACACGGTTGCAGCGATGACCATACCGCATCCGTAACTGTTTGGCCGGCGGCTGACTTCACCTTCACGGTTCCAGAGAACCCCGTGTGTTCCCCGCTTGTTTGGGAGGGCACTCCGATTGCTGCAGCCGCTGGTATTTGGGATTTTGGCGATGGCACGACTGGGGATGCCCCTGCCCACAGCTGGACAAACACCAGCGGTGAATTGGAAACATATGCGGTGACGTTTACCGGAACAAACCTCTATGGATGCGCCGGTTCCCACACTGAAACAATCGGTGTGCGTCCGCAGCCTGAAGTCGAATTGACGGCATCAACCACTGCAGGCTGCGGCCCATTGGAAGTGGATTTCTTCCCGGAAGCAAGTTTTGCGGATGGCCTCACATGGGATTTAGGAGATGGGACGATTTCAACCCTGAACACCTCGATCAACCACACGTTCGAACCAGCGGCGAGCCCGGTCACCCGCACGGTCACCCTGACCGCATGGGATGGCCTCGGTTGCAGCGATGTAGCTACACAAACCATCACTGTGCTGCCGGCTCCCAACTTCAGTTTCGAATTGCCTGAGGCAGGCGTCTGCTCACCACTTGAACTGACTCTCCCGGAAGTATCGAATGCAGTTGCAGGACTCTGGGACTTCGGCGATGGCAACACGGGAACTGAATCAACCCACGTGTGGACGAATTCCAGCGGAGAACTTGAAACGTTCGTGGTTTCTTTCACGGGTGTCTCCACCTTCGGATGCCTGGGGTCTGCATCGGCAGAGGTGACTGTTTTGCCCCAACCCGATTTTGAGATGTTCTCCTCCACGGAGGCCGGTTGCGGCCCACTCGAGGTGCTGTTCACGCCGCTGACGCACTATGCAGACGGCATCACCTGGTCCTTCGGGGATGGCGAATCGCTCGAAGGTCTTGCTGGGGCGCCCGCTTTACACACATTTGAGGCTGGAACAGACCTTGCGGCCTACACCGTCACTGCGACAGCCTGGCATGCACTGGGGTGCACAGCTACATTGAACCGCACCATCGAGGTCTTCCCGGAGCCTTCTTTTGCCTTCGAGGTCCCCGAAGCCACCGTGTGCTCCCCACTGGTACTGCCATTGCCCGCAATGCCCGCCGCCGTGGATGGGGAATGGACCGCTTCAAGTGCAGATGAAACCCTCGTCGTCGTGGAAGAGCTTGTTTGGCCTAACACCACCGGAGACGCTGAAACAGTTTTGATTTCCTTCCTCGGGATCGACGAAAACGGTTGCACAGGTCGCGCCGACGTTGAAGTCACGGTATTGCCGCAACCGGTGGCCGCATTCGAGGCCGACGAATTGACTGGTTGCAGCCCGCTTACCGTGTATTTCACGAACACGTCTACGGGGGCTGACACCTTTGAATGGTTGTTCGAAACGGGCCAAGTGCTCCAAGAACCCGATGTCCATCAGACGTTTGTGGCGGGAAGCGCACCGACGACCCACCAAGTTCGTCTCGTGGCTACAGACGATTTGGGGTGTTTCGACGAAACGACAGTTGAAGTAATCGTCCGCCCGGCCGCACACGCTGCGTTCACTGGCAACGTATCCGGCTGTTCCCCACTTGAGACCGTGCTCACTGCCGATGCTGCAGGAGCGACCGATTGGACATGGAACATGGACAACGGAACAACCACCTACGGAGCAACTCTCGATGTTCAACTCACTGCAAGCGAAGGAGTCTCGGTGCTCTCAGGCACCTTAGAGGCCGTAAATGCCTTCGGTTGTTCGGATGCAGTGCCCTTCGAGGTATCCGCGCTTCCGGCGCCTTTGGCCGGGTTAGAACAAGACTTTCAAGAGGCCTGCGAAGGGTCCCCCGTGGATCTGTTCAATGCCGCGACGGGATCGGTGACGGTAACGTTCAGTGATGGAACGCCTGCATGGACTCCAGTTGCCCCGGGTCACCAACTATTCAGTTTCTCTACCGGGGATGCCCCGAGCACCCTGACAATCACCCAGCATGTGGTGAATGAATACGGGTGCGAAGACAGCACTGCCATCACTCATGTCGTCTTGCCAGCTGCCCATGCAGAAATCGTGGTGCCTGAGCCAGCTTGTTCGCCTTTGGTGGCAGCGTTTGGCAATGCATCCTCCTCCGCCACCGCCTTCTCATGGACATTCGGCAATGGCGAACAATCTACGGCCGCCGAACCTACCGTCGTCTTCGCCACGGAAGGGGCAAGTGATGAGGTGTTTTCTGTCGAATTGGTCGCAATGAATGCCTTCGGATGCCTCGACACACAGGCTGCCGAGGTGCTCGTTTGGGGCAGCCCAGAAGCCGTGCCGGTCATCGACGAAACGACGGGCTGCTATCCGCTCGAAGTCACGTTCAGCAACCACAGCGCCGGGGCGGCTCAGGCCACGTGGGCCTTCGGAGACGGCACGACCAGTGCTAGCCTGGATCCATCGCTTACCCACGTATACTACAACCCATCGGCGAACCCCGTCGTCTACACGGCCACCTTGTCGGTGACCACGGAACACGGCTGCACGGATTCGGACGCCTTGGCCATCGAAGTCTCTCCGGTCATCGAAGCGGAATTCGATGCCCCGGCATCCGGTTGCTCACCGCTGACCGCCAACTTCATCAACCAGTCCGAAGGTGCGGTCAGTTTTGAATGGACGTTCGGCGACGGCACAACTTCAAACGAGCAGCACCCCGTTCACACCTTCACAAACCTCTCGACCGGCATTGCCACCTACCCCGTGCAGCTCGTCGCGACCTCTGCTTCCGGATGTTCAGACACCCTGCTCGTGGGCGTGGACGTCAATCCGGTCCCGTTTGCCCAATTCAGCGTCGGCCCGTACATCCAAACGTGGCCAAACGGCACCGTGGACCTGAACAACCTCTCCCAAGGCACCGCAGGCGCAGTAACCACGTGGTTCTTCGGCGACGGCACGACCTCTACGGCCACGCAGCCCGGGACCCACAGCTTCCCGACGTGGGGCACCTTCAGCATCACGCTCGACATCGACGCCGGTGCGTGCGGCGACGCGGCCACACAGGTCGTGTCCATCCTGCCCCCGGTGCCCACCGCGGCCTTCACGGGCGGCGGAGAAGGCTGTGCCCCGCTTTCTGTGGCATTTGAGAACGAAAGCACCTTCGCTACGGGCTACCTGTGGGACTTCGGAGACGGCGCCATGACGACAGAATCCAGCCCGGTTCACATCTACCAAACGCCCGGGGTCTACAACGTGCGCCTCATCGCACTCGGACACTCCGGAGACGAAGCGGAAGTGATCCAGTACGCGACAGTCGAAGTATTCCCGACGCCTGCCGCGGCCTTCACCTTCACGCCGGACCAGGTCATCGCCCCGAACGAACCGGTCATCTTCCTGAATCTCAGCACCGATGCCACCTCCTTTGCGTGGAACTTCGGCGACGGGCACGGCAGCAACGTCGAGCATCCGACGCACCTCTACCGCGAACCGGGCACCTACACCGTGCAGCTCACCGTATCGAACGACCTGGGATGCAGTTCGACCTTGGTGCACCGGGATGCCGTGTTTGCTACGACCGGTGGGTACATGACCTTCCCGACGGCCTTCACCCCGGATCCCACGGACCGTGGAGACGGCTCGTACCAACTCGACGACCTCGACAACAACGTCTTCCACCCGCAACACGCCGGAATCGTGGAGTACGAGTTGATGGTGTTCAACAAGTGGGGCGAAATGCTCTTCCTGTCCCGCGACCCGATGATCGGATGGAATGGCTACACCGAGCAGGGGCTCGTACGCCAGGACGTCTACGTCTACAAAGCCACCGCCACCTACAACGACGGCCGCACCGAGCGGACCTCGGGCGATGTGATGGTCATCCTCCAGTAATCAGAACCGAAGCAACCGATGAAATCCTTCCTCCTCGCAGCCGTTTGGTCCCTCGGGATCGGATCGGCCCTGCTCGCGCAGGACATGCGCTTCACGCAATACAACGCGATTCCGATGTCGCTGAATCCCGCGTACGCCGGGGCATCCGACCAGTCGCGCCTGATCACCGCCTACCGCAACCAGTGGTCGGCCCTGCCGCAGGCCTATACGGGGTGGCATGTGGCGCACGACTGGTACCAAAAGGACATCCATTCCGGCTTCGGGATTTTGATTTCGAACGAGTTAGCTGGATCTGGTGCGCTCCGCAACGCGCGGGCGGCCTTCCAGTACGCCTACGAAATTCCCCTCGGTGGCGGGCGGCGGATCCGGCCGGCCTTGCAGGCCGCGGTCGGCAACCGGTCGATCGACATGTCGCAACTGACGTTCACGGACCAACTGGTACGCGGCGGTGCGGCTTCGAGCATCGAAGCACCGCCGAGCGCGGCCCAAACCTACATCGACCTCGGCACCGGCTTCGTCTACTTCGGCAAGCGCAGTTGGGTCGGTTTCTCTGCGGACCACGTCAACCGTCCCGATGAGAGCTTGAACGCCAGCTACTTCGACCCCATGGGCATCCGCACCTCCA
>CAZMNI010000057.1:0-11053 GCA_964567615.1 uncultured Chryseobacterium sp. | reverse complement strand
GAGACTTGGTAGGCGGCGATGTCGAGGGTGCCGGTGGCGGGGTCGCCGGAGTTGCCGAAGTAGATGAAGTAGGGGTTGAGGCGGTTGTAGGCGTTGTAGACGCCGAAGGTCCACGAGGAGCGCGGGCTGGGGTGGAGGGTGGCGGCGAGGTCGAGCCGGTGGTAGGGGGCCATGCGGTAGCCGTTGCGCGGGCCGTAAACGTCCGTGACGCGGCCTTCAAAGAGGAAGCGGGCGACGGGCAGCGTGATGGCGTTGCCGGTGGCGTACACCCACGTGAGGCCGAAGTCCCAACGCGGGGAAGGGGACCACTGCAGGACGAAGCTGGCGTCGTGGCGGCGGTCGTAGCGGGCGGGGAAGGGGTTGCCGCCGTTGAGGGCGTCGAAGGTGCGGTCGGTTTTGCTCCAGGTGTACCCGATCCAACCGGTCAGGGGTCCGGTGCGGCGCTTGAGGAAGGTTTCCAGGCCGCGCGAGGTGCCGGAGCCTTGGATCAGGTTTTGGTCCACAGGCACCCCGATGTTGTCCTCGGGCCGCACGTTCTCCCTGTATTCCACGAGGTTGCGCAGGTCCTTCGCGTACGCTTCGACGGAGAATTCCCACGCGTCGGACGGGCCGAGGAGCGCGAAAAAGCCGGCCGTGAGTTGGTCGCCCCGTTGCGGCGCAAGCAGGTCCGTGCACGGCAGCCAGAGGTCCGCCGGCAGCGAGGTGGGGGAGAGGCTGGCCAAATGCACGTACTGATACGTCCGTCCCCACCCCGCCTTCACGCTGGTCCGCTCCCCGGTGCGCAGGCGCGCGCTCAGCCGCGGCTCCCAACCGCCGTACCGGGCGATGACGTCGCCCGCCGCGTAGGGCGTGCCGTAGCGCTCGAACGGCCCGACGTGCGCGAAACCGGAGCGGCGCAGCCCGGCGGCGAGGCGCAGGGCCGGACCGAAGTCGGCGTCGGCGGCGAGGTACGCGGCGCCTTCGAGCCCGTGCATGGGCAGGGCCGTGCCGGTGTCGAAGTCCACCTCGCCGCTGGACGCTTCGAATTCGGTGGGGAGAAAGCGCCGCCGGATGCCCTCCGCCCCCGCCTGGACCGTGAGGCCGGGCCGCAGGTACAGCGTCAGGGCGGAGCGCAGGGCGCCTTCGCGGATTCCGCTGCGCAGGGCGAGCCGGAAGAGGTCTTGGTCCGCTTCGAAAGC
The DNA here is from genome assembly GCA_964567615.1 of uncultured Chryseobacterium sp. GTDB lineage: Bacteria > Bacteroidota > Bacteroidia > Flavobacteriales_D > Sanyastnellaceae > CAMCYM01. Next base: position 9,875 of record CAZMNI010000057.1, on the reverse strand, counting down.
GAAGTCGTAGCCGGTGAATGCCGCCGTCGTGCGCAGGAACCACCGGTCGCCGACCGTGTGCTTCCACACCAGCGAAGCGGCCGAATTGCCCCACGGAATCTTTGCGGAAAAGTCCGCCGTGCCGCTGGCAAACGAAAAGACATCGCGGCCGGTGTAGCCCGTGAGCTCCAGCCGGTCGCGGTCGCTGAGCTTCAGGTCTGCCTTGAGGTTGAGGTCGTGGAAGAAGTACCCGGAGCCAGAGAAGGCACCGTCGCGCAGGAAGGGCCGGATGAGGGCGTCGACGTAGGTGCGGCGGGCAGCGACGAGGAGACCGGCGCGGCCGGGGACGATCGGGCCTTCGACGAGGGCGCGCGAGCTGATGAGCCCGACGCCGCCTTCGCCGCGGAAGCGGTCGCTCTCGGCGGAGCGCATGGCGATGTCGAGGAAGCCGGAGACGCGCCCGCCGAGGGCGGCGGAGGGAATGCCTTTCGTGACGTCGACCGCCTCGACCGCGTCGGCGTTGAAGACGCTGAAGAAGCCGAAGAGGTGGGCCGGGTTGTAGACGGGTGCGCCGTCGAGGAGCAGGAGGTTTTGGTCCGGGCCTCCCCCGCGGATGTAGAAGCCGGAATTGCCTTCGCCGGAGCTTTGGATGCCGGGCAGCAGTTGCAGCGATTTGAGGATGTCCACCTCGCCGAGGAGGGCCGGGAGCCGCGCGATTTCTTCCGCCTTGAGCGATGTGCGGCCGAGGGCTGCGCCGCCGAGGGTGGCTTCCCGCTCGGCTTCCACCGTGGCGGCTTGTCCGATTTCCACGGCCAGGGGCTGCAAGGTGATGCGCTTCGGCAGCTGCAGGTCTTCTCCGGCGGGCCAAACGACCAGCGCGATCCGATACCCCACGGCACTGACCTGCGCCCGGCAATCGAGTCCGGGTTCGTAGGCGGGCAGCACGAGGCGGAATGCTCCGTCCAGGTCGGTTGCGGCGGTCCCCGCCGGCCAAACCTGCACCACGGCGCCCGGGATCGGATCGCCGGTGGAGGCGTCGAGGACCACGCCGCTCAGGGTCGGCGTTTGGCCCGCAAGGGGGAGGGGGAGAAGGACCGCCGCGAGGACGGCGGCAAGGGTCCGCAAGGGTCCGCGCATGGCGCCGCAAAGGTACTACCTTGCGGGCACCATGGGGCGCATCGAGACCCTGCTTTCCGCCGGCTGTGCCCTGCTTTTAGCGGCCTGCACGCCAGGCACTTCCTTCGACGATCCGCGCGTCTTCCGCTACAACGAGACGGCGGGCATCACGTCGCTCGATCCCGCCCACGCCCGCTCGCTCGAACCCATGTGGGTGGTCGATGCCCTCTTCGACGGCCTGCTCGAACTCGGCCCGGACCTCGCCCTGCAGCCCTCGCTCGCCGCGACCTGGGACGTCTCCGACGACCTCCTGACCTACACGTTCCAGCTGCGCGCCGGCGTCCGCTTCGCCGCGGACCCCGCCGTCCCCGGCCTCGAACGCGGCCGCCCCGTCACGGCCGCCGACGTGGTCTACAGCCTCGAACGCCTGCGCGACCCCGCCGTCGCTTCGTCCGGCGGTTGGATCCTCGATGCCCTCGACACCACCGCCGCCGGCCGCGGAATCACCGCCCTGGACGCCGCCACGGTGCAGTTCCGCCTCGCCGCACCCTTCCCGCCCTTCCCCGGCCTGCTCGCCACGCCCTACGCCTCGGTGGTGCCGCGGGAGGCCGTGGACCACTACGGACCGGAGTTCCGGCGAAATCCGGTGGGGACGGGGCCGTTCAAGCTCGCCTGGTGGGAGGAGGACGTCGCGCTGGTGCTGCACCGGAATCCGGATTACTTCGAACGGGACGCGGACGGGGTGCAGCTGCCGTACCTCGAGGCGGTCCACATCGACTTCGCCACGGACCCCGGCGCAGAGTTCCAAGGCCTGCTCCAGGGCCGCTACGATTTCGTCAGCGGGCTGCATCCGGCCTACCTCGAGGAAGCGCTGACGGAGGCGGGTGAGCTGCGGCCCGAGTTGGCAGACCGCATCCGCTACGTCCACACGCCTTTCCTCAAGACGGACTACATCGGCGTGCTCTGCGACCCGTCCTTGCCCATCGCACGGAACCACCCGCTGCTCGACGTCCGGGTGCGCCGGGCCCTGTCGCTCGCCCTCGACCGCGAGTCCATCGCGCTGCACCTGCGGCGCGGCGCGGTAGAGCCCACGGACCGCTTCACGCCGCCCGGCTTGCCCGGCATGGCGCGGGAGGGCGGGGTGCGGCGCGATGTGGAGGAGGCGCGGCGTTTGCTGGCAGAGGCGGGGTTTCCGGGCGGCCACGGCCTGCCGGAGATTGCGCTGGCGACGACGTCGGATTATGCGGACCTCTGCGCCGCGCTCCAACATACCTGGGCGGAGCTCGGGGTGCGGGTGGCGGTGGAAGTTTTGACGCCGGCGGTCCACCGCGAGCGGGTGGCGCAGGGCGAGGTGATGCTGTTTCGCAAGTCCTGGCTCGCGGATTATGCGGACGCGGAGAACTTCCTCGCCACGTTGCTTTCGTCGAACGCCGCCCCGGCCGGACCCAACTACACCCGGTACGCCTCGTCCCAGTACGATGCACTCCTGGCTGCCGCGATGCGGACACCGGGCGAGCCCGAGCGGGCGGTGCTCTACCGCACCCTTGACAGCATCGTCGCGGCCGAGCTTCCCGTCATCCCGCTGTTCCACGATCGGGTAGCGCATTTTGTCCGCCACGGCATCACGGGGTGGACGGTGAGCCCGGTCAACCGGCTCGACCTGCGCCGGGTCCGGAAGGAGCGATTACCTTCGCCGGGCCATGACGGAGTTGCTGAAAATTGACGCGCACACGCACATCCTGCCCCGGGAGCTGCCGCGTTGGACCGAGAAGTTTGGCTACGGCAACTTCATCCACCTCGAGCCCGGACGCCCGGGATTCGCTCGGATGATGCAAGGCGACCGGTTTTTCCGCGAAATCGCTTCGAACTGCTGGGACGCCGAAGAGCGCATCGCCGAATACGCCACCCACGGCACGCGGGTCCAAGTCGTATGCACCATTCCGGTCATGTTCAGCTACAACGCGAAGCCGGCCGATGCCCTCGAAGTGGCGCGCTTCCTGAACGACCACCTCGCCGAGCTCGTCGAGCGGCATCCGGAGCAGTACATCGCGCTGTGCACGGTGCCGATGCAGGACACGGATATGGCCATTGCGGAGCTCGAACGCGCCCGCGCCACGGGCCACCGCGGCGTCCAAATCGGCTCCAACATCAACGGCCTCAACCTCGGCGAACCCCGGTTTTTCCCCTTCTTCGAGGCCTGCGCCCGGCTCGGCATGGCGGTGATGGTGCACCCGTGGGAAATGATGGGCCGTGCGGAGATGGAGAAGTATTGGCTCCCGTGGCTGGTCGGGATGCCCGCGGAAACTTCGCGCGCGGCCTGCTCGCTCATCTTCTCGGGCGTCCTCGAGCGGTTGCCATCCCTTCGGCTGATGCTCAGCCACGCCGGAGGTTCTTTCCTGCCCACCCTCGGCCGCATCCAACACGGCTTCGACTGCCGGCCCGACCTCGTCGCGGTAGACAACCCGGTGCCGCCCACGGCCTATTTGGGCCGCTTCTGGATCGACAGCGTCACGCACGACCCGCGCTTGCTCCGCTATTGCCTCGATTTGGTCGGCAGCCGCCGCATCTGCCTCGGTTCAGACTACCCGTTCCCGCTCGGCGACCTGGGCATCGGGGCGTTTATCGCGGAGATGGGGCTGCCGGAGGAGGATGTCAGGAACATCTATGCGGGGGCGGCGTTGGAGTGGTTGGGGATGGGCGAGGCTGCGCCTCCCGGGACGAGGGGTGAGGGTGCGGGATAAGGTGCCGATTTTCCGTATTATTCGGTTGAACGAAAAACTACGTTGATGGACTTGATTGAATCCAATCTCAGCCAGATTCAGGTGCTTTGCGCAAAGCACCGGGTGAAGAATCTGTTCGTCTTCGGGTCAGTTTTGCGTGAAACCTTCAATTCAACGAGTGATGTGGATTTCTTGGTCGATTTCAATCGAATACATGTCAGTGAGTATGCGGACAATTATTTTGATTTAAAGGAAGGGCTCGAAGCGCTTTTGCATCGCTCCGTGGACTTGCTCGAAGAACATGGGTTGCGCAATCCTTACGTGCGACGGCAGGTCGAACTTGAAAAGCGCCTGGTCTATGGAGGGTAAGGTCGATGGTTGGTTGTTTGATGTCCTCAATGCAATCAATGAGATCGAGTCTTTTTGAGGGCAAGCCGATGGATTTTTTGGTTTACAGCAAGGACATTCGAACGAAGCGAGCCGTGGAGCGGAACATTGAAATCATCGGAGAAGCGGTGGATCGGATTTATAGCACTCGCCAGACATCGCAATTGAAAATGCAAGGAACATCGTGGGAACGCGGAACCGGATCATACACAGCTACGACAGCATTGCGGACGATTTGATTTGGTCGATTGTCGTCAACAGCCTTCCTAAACTGAAAGCCGAAGTGCAGCGGCTCCTTGCGTGATGTGCAAGGGACCGGGCGGAGCGGTGCGCATTACTGGGTGGAGGGGGCAAGGCAAGTGGAAGCCTTTCCGAAGCTACGCCGCAGGGGAGGGATTTCCGGCGGTGTTACTTACCCGCGAATTCAATGCCCCAGGTATGCAGGGCCACAATGCTTGGCAACAGCTTCTCGCCTTTCGTCGTGAGGGTGTATTCTACCGTGGGCGGAACGGTGGCGAAGACTTCTCGTGTGAGAATCCCATTGGCCTCCATGTTCTTCAGTTCTTTCACCAGCATGCGGGTGTTGATGCCTGCGATGCTGCGCTCAAGGTCCTTGAACCGAAGCGTTCCTTTCGACAGGACATAGATGATGGGCATGGCCCATTTGCCGCCGATGACGTCGAGGACTTCTCGCAGCGAGCATGATTCTTCGTCGATGCGAATTTTTTTTGTCGCTGTAGCCATTGATTTTCAGTGATGCTTTACGTTCTGTTCCTACGCTACAAAGATGTAACTACTTTCAAAAGTAAAGCAATGGGGCTAAGTTTGGTGCATCACACAAGAAATGCGATGAAATTGAAACTCCTTGAGTCCTTCCGGCTCGGCAAATTTGAACTGAAGAACCGCATGGTGCTGGCGCCCATGACACGATCTCGCGCACACGATGAAGGCGTGGTGGGCAAGTCCACAGCGATTTATTACGCCCAACGTGCAAGTGCTGGATTGCTCATCAGCGAAGCCATCAACATCTCACCCCAAGCACTCGGGATGCCATCCACGCCGGGGCTCTTTACCGAGGGGCACGTGCAAGGTTGGAGAGAAGTGACAGATGCGGTGCACGCCGAAGGCAGTGTGATGTTTGCCCAACTTTGGCATACAGGCAGAGTGGGCCATTCCCTAGTGAAAGGCGGCACATTGCCGGTGGCACCCTCAGCTGTTGCAATCTCGGGTCAAGCGCATTTTACCCCCTCAGGCGCAATGCCCTACGAGACTCCCCATGAGCTGACGGGGGAGGAGATTGACCAAATTCTCCTCGATTACCGCCACGCCGCACAGCATGCGCTGTCTGCCGGATTCGACGGGGTGGAGTTGCACGCGGCTTTCGGATACCTTCCGAACCAATTCCTCGCGGACAGTTCAAATCAGCGAACCGACGAATACGGGGGCTCCATAGCACGAAGGAACCGGTTTGTACTGGAAGTCATGTCTGCCTTGGTGGAAGAGGTCGGTTCAGGCGCGGTGGGCATTCGCCTTTCTCCTACCAGCACATACAACGGCATGGCCCATTCAGCAGTGCACGAGCAGTTTTCTCAGTTGTTGAGGGAGTTGGACGCATTGGATTTGGCCTATGTACACCTGATGAATTCCCCATTCAATCCTGCAGATTTTCCAGATTACCCTGCGAATGCGGTGCAAGCATTTTCCCCGCTCACCCGTCACCCGGTCATTGCGAATGGCGGTTTTACGCGAGAAACGGCGGAAGCAGCGATCCAACAGAACGGGGTGGACCTGATTTCTTTCGGAAGGCTCTTCCTTGCAAACCCCGATTTGCCGCAGAGGTTTGAAGTCGATGCGCCATTGAACACAGCGGACCCGACTACCTTTTACGGCGGTCATGAGAAGGGATACACGGACTACCCATTCTACGAGAAGCAATGACACATGTGGATTTGGTTTTAGTTCAGTTCACACTTGACATGGAAAATCTGCCGGCAAACTTTCCAGAAGTGCTGACGAAAGAGCGGGAAACGGTGGACGCATGGAAGCAGTCTGGCACGATCGAACACCTCTTCCTGAGGCCGACGAAGGATGGAGCTGTCATCCTGTTTGCACACGCTGATGTAGATTTTGTTCGAACACTCGTCGAGCAACTTCCGCTGTTTCCTTTCATCAAATCAGTGACCTACCAGCCTGTTTTGAAGCAGTTCTGACATCTGGGCCCAGGGCCGAAAGGGCGACTCGATTGCGATGCGCATGCGGGTGGATTTCTACGTTTTCCAAGCAACCCCGGCGGTGGGCTGTGCGTTATCTTGAGCCGGGCGACCGGTGCGCACCACACCCATGGAGCAGGAACTCATCGACCTCATCGAGGCATGCAAACGGGACGACCGGAAGGCGCAGCATCGGCTGTATGCCCGGTTCAGCCCGTTCCTGTTTGCCGTGGCGGTGCGGTACACGTCCTCCCGGGACGATGCCGAAGACGTGCTGCAGGATGCTTGGGTGAAGGTGTTTCGCCACATCGGATCGTTTTCGCGGCACCATAGCTTTGAAGGGTGGTTGCGGCGGATCGTGGTGAACACGGCCATCACGCACTACCGGCGGAACACGAAGCACAGCCACCACCTCGATGTGGAGGAAGTGCAGTCGACGCCGGCGGATTTGGAGGCGGCGCGGGAGGCGGATTTCACACGGGAGGAGCTCAACCGGGCCATCGCGGTACTGCCGCCGGGCTACGGGCAGGTGTTCCAGATGTACGTCATCGACGGGTTTCGGCACCAAGAAATCGCCGACATGCTCGGGGTGGACGTGAATACGTCGAAAAGCCAACTCAGCCGTGCCCGCGGCTACCTGCAGCGGGTGTTGGCAGGGATGTCACGAATTGCAAGAAAACCAGAGGATCATGGAGTGGAACGTTTGGGATGAACAGGTCCGGGGGATGTATGCAGGCGAGCAGCTTGCGCCTCCCGCGGGAATTGAAGCGGCGGTGTTTCGCCGGTTGGACCGGATGCGCTGGATGCGCCGGATGGCCGGTGGGCTCGTGGTGAGCGCGGTGGCCGTCGGCGGGTATTTTGCCATGCCTGCGACGGACACGCCGGCGGTGCCGAAGGAGGTGCAGCGGACAGAAGTGCAGGCCGCGCCGGTCGGTGGGGAGACTGCAGTTCCGGTAGCCGTTTCCGCGCCTGCGGAAATGCCCGTGCACACGGCCCCGCCGGTGCGCCGCGTGGGTGGAACAAAGCCACTTCCGACGCCGGTAGATGCCATTGCCGACGAAAAGCCGGGAGTGGCGCCCGGGGCAGCGCGTCGCCTTGAGCCGGCGCGGGTGGAGCCGGGAGCCGCTGCCGGTCTGCAGCAGCGCACGGATGGAGAAGACCGGTGGGTACTGCCCGCCCGAATCGAAGTGAAGGATTGACACTTCGCGGGTGGCTCGCGCTGCTCGCAGCCGTGTGGGCTTTTGAAGGGGCAAGCGCAGGTGGATCCGCGGGCGATTCGCTGCGGGTGGACGGGCGAGCGGTGCGTGTCGATGCCCTCGTGGCGGTGGATACGCTTGCAGGGCGGCAACGGGCCGTGCGACGGGTGGAGTTGCCGCAGGTGGCGGTTCGGGGGGCGGTGGGGGGCGTTGTCGGCGGGGCGGGATGGGCAACGGCGTGGGGGGCGGGCGTTCCGGCGCCGAGGTGGTCGGTAGGGGTGGAGGTTCCGGGGGAATGGGCGGTGGCGTTCGGAATGGTCGGGACGTTGGTCCCGTGGGTGGATCCGGCGGCTGTTCCGGATTCGTGCATCGGATTTCTCGGGGCGTCGCGGGACCGGGCCTTGCGGGCGGTGGTACAAAACCGCTATCCGCTCGGGATCGAGACCGATACGGTGGAAACGGCGGCGACCGGGAGGTGGGAGATGGAGTTGCGCGCAGGCGTGGCCCGCATGGTGCCGGTCGGGGAGCGCGGGCTGCTGCGTGCCGGGGTGGAGCTGGGGCGGACGCTCACGCCGACGGTGGTGCAGGAGTTCAGGGAACCCGCGCCCGATGCGACACGGGCGGAGGCCTTTCCGCACCGGGAGCTCGCGGCGGGCCGTTGGGTGCCGCGGGTGGAGGTGGGGCTGGGGCGGGCGCGCGATGCGCGGGCGGGGTGCCGGGCGCCGCGCCACAGCCGGCCGGCAGTTTGGGCCGTGCTCGGTTTCGAGGCGGGGACAGACGGCGTGCCGCACCGGTGGACGGCCACCGTGGGGTGGACGTTGGGCGCTGAATGCCGGCGGTAGGGCGGCATTTGCACTTTTTAGCCAATCTGCAACACAACAAATCGGGCCGCTGCTGCGTGTAAATGATGTGCAGCGAGCACAGTGATTTGGTTCAAGTTGTTTTGGTTAGGTGTGAGGACTCCGAACGCGGGGTCCTCTCATTTTTTGTACCTTCCGCGGATGAACCTGCCGGTGCAAATACGGGTGTATAAGGCTGCGGTCGCGTGTGCTGCAGGCCTTTGGGGCCTTTCCGCCCACGGCCAAACGGTGGTCAACGGCTCCTTCGAACAGAGCTCCGCACTTCCTGCCATTTCAGGTCAATGGAACTTGCTCGAGGGCTGGACGAACGCCGGCAGCGCCACAAGCGACCCGGATTTCTACCACCTCAGCGGCTCGGGGGCCGCGGACCTTCCGGAGACGCCGGTGGCCATCGTGCCGCCCTACGACGGATCGGCCATAGCAGGCGTCCAGGTCGCGGGTGCACCGGGCTCGAACACGCGCGAGTACCTCTGCGGCAGCTTTTCCGCCCCGCTCACGGTAGGCCAGCGCTACAAGATGTCCTTCGCGCTATCGAACGGCGAGTTGACGCAATTCTCACTGGCCGGTGTCAAAGTCAGCGGGTTAGGCATCGCTTTGGGGACCGCTCCCGCGGTCCAAACGGGCAACACCCCCCTCCTGCAGACCCCGAAGTACCGCATGAACCAGTACCTCCACAACGCGGACTGGCGCGAGCTTTCCTTCGAATTCGTGGCGGACGCGGCGTACAGCCACTTCACCTTCGGGCTCTTCGGCGCAGATTCGGGCGGCATGTTCCAAACGGTACCCGGCCACACGCCCACCTTCGCGTACTACTTCGTGGACAACTTCCGCATCGAGCCGGTGGCAAATCACAGCCCATCCGCCGTGACTCCGCCCCGCGGCCCCGGCGTCTCGGGCGGTTCAGACGCCGGTCCGGTCATCGACGGCGAACCCGCCCAAGACTGGTTCGTCCCGAACGCCTTCACCCCGAACAACGACGGCGACAACGACCGCTTCGAACCCATCATCGCACCAGGACTCCTGCGCAGCTTCAAGGTCTTCAACCGCTGGGGCCAAGAGGTATATACTTGCGTGGACCGCTCGGCTTCCCCGTCGTGGGACGGCAAATCCCCCGACGGCAAGCCCGTAGGCGACGGTTCCTACTACTGGACCCTGGACTTGCAATACCCCGACGGCCAGTTCGTCCAAAAAACCGGCGCCGTCTACGTGCTGCGCTAGCGGCAGCTGCGCTGCGCTGCGCGAGTTTGAGTTCGGAGTTTGAGTTTGAGTTTGAGTTGGGAGTTTGAGTTCGGAGTTTGAGATTGAGTTGGGAGTTTGAGTTTCGAACTTTGCTCCCCAACCCCCAACCCCAACCCCAACCCCACCCCCCCCCCCCCCCCCCCCCCCCCCCCCCCCCCCCCCCCCCCC
>CAZMNI010000056.1:10010-11113 GCA_964567615.1 uncultured Chryseobacterium sp. | reverse complement strand
GTGGTAAGCAGTCATAAGGACCCCTCCTTACGCGCCCCCCACCTGAAAAGTTACCCCCTACTCCTTCAGACACGTCATCGACCTGCGAGCACTTCGGGATGTATGTACCAGTCATCAAAGAGCGAAAACCGCTCTCCGAACCGCACGTACCCATGGCTTGCAAGCAAATTGTAGATCGGCCCTCGATTTTTGGTGTAATTGTGCTCCACGGCAATGAATCCGAATCGCCTTTGGTTGAAATCGAGGCTGCTCAAAATTTCCAATTCGCTGCCCTCGGTATCTATGCTCAAAAACTGAATGACCCTGGGTGCGTCTTGAGACGCCAAAAACTCCTCAAAAGCAATAGTTTGGACGGGATACCTTGTCGCATCTGACCGATCATGCTCATCGGTATTCTCAAATGCCCTTACGGTCGAGAGCTCTCCCGCAAAAGTCTCCACAAACTCGAGCTGCTCGCCTGATTTGCTCCACACACAGCGCTTTTCCAGAGGCGTAGAAGGACGATTCTGAGCCAATGCCGCGTGGAATCCCCTACTCGGTTCAGCCAAACATCCCTTCCAACCTACTTTCTCAAGGAGATACGAATTGCTCAAATGCTTCCCATCCGCAGCCCCGAACTCTACAAAAAAGCCCTTAGTGCCGAATAACCAAACTGCTACAAAGTCCTGACCCAACTGAGATTGAGAATACTGCGCTACCTGCTCGAGATTTAGTGATGGGTGAGCAGGAGCGACTTCTCGCAACGTCTGTAAAAAAGCCGGGAACGAAGACCATACAAGAGAATCCGACCCCACATCCTCTCTGTCCGCCTGAATACGGCGAATTGAAAACCCCAGCGAGCGAAAACCGCGTCTCACCCGCCTCGCCAACCAAACCGGATATGCCATGCCCAAATTTATCCAAATCTGACAAACCTGCTTTACAAGCACACCCTCACCCCTCACCCCCAACCCAACCCTCCGGCGTCCGGCAGCGCCGCAAAACCCCCTTCCGCGCCGGCCAAGTCCCAGCCACCGCCCAGCATGGAGCCCCCCCCCTGCCGAGGCACCTGGCCGCCAACCCACGTCTCCGGGACGACTTGCGGAGCGCTACTGGTGGGGCAG
>CAZMNI010000056.1:0-10000 GCA_964567615.1 uncultured Chryseobacterium sp. | reverse complement strand
GTTACCCCCCCTCCCTCAACCCTCACACTCATCCCTCATCCCTCACACTCCCCCCTCAACCTCAACCTCAATCTCAACCTCAATCTCACTCCCCCCTGTAAATCCGCACATGCCCCCGCGCCAGCGCATTCGCCATACCCTTGATGGCCACGAGGGCGGCTTCCGTTTCGAGGGAGACCGTCTCCTTGCGCAGACGGAGCACCAGCCAGCCGTAGAGCGCCGTCATCATTTGTTCCGCCGGGTGCATGCGGCCACGGCGCTCGGGTGCCAACCGCGCATCGAGGTCGCGCAAAAAGGGTTCGGCAGCGTGAAATGCCTCGGTGTACGCCTTGTCCTCAAGCGGACCAGTGAGCAGGTCGTGCAGCAAGGCGAGTTCCGTGAGTGTTTCGTGTGCATGGCCGACGTGGCCGGAGGCGCGGAGCCCTTGGCGATCGAGGTCGTGGGCGAGGTCGAGAAACCAGTCGGCGTCCGGGCCGTCCATGCCCTCGCACATGCGGTCGAGCAGGTCCGGGTCGAAGCCCGTGGCCCGGATGGCGTCTTCCATTTGCCAAACGAAGAGCAGGTACTCAACGATGTGCGCAGTGCGTTTGGCTTCGGCGGTGGTGGCCATGGCTTACGGCTTCGGCTTCGCTTCCACCGGATGGCGGGCGTTCAGGAATTCGATCAGCGGACCGGTGACGTCGAAGCCCTCTGAACCGTAGAGCACCCCCTCGCCGGAGAGGCCCCAGTTCACGACGATGTCGATGCCTTGCTCGGCGGCAAAGACCTCGATGTCTGTGCGCAAGATCTCCGCCAGCGTATCCTGCAGCACCTGCTCGGCCTCGACCAGGGAGCCCTCGGCTCCGGCGCGGATTTCGGCCGCTTCTTTCTCGATTTCAGCGAGCCGCATTTGGGCGAATTGAATTTCCGAGTCGGTGGCGTCGGGGCTGTTTGCGTAGTTGATGAGCTCTTGGGCCTCTTTTTGGAGCGGGGCGAGCTTTTTTGCCAAACCCGATTCCGCAGAACCCAGGCGCTTCATCAATTGATCTTCAAGCTGTTCTACCAGAGCAAAGCCCGCGCGCAACGAATCGCCGCGCACAAACGCCACAACCGGCGTGGTGCCCTCGGAAAGTGCCGCGGGCAGCGGCGCAGGGGCCGTCCGCAGGGTCAAATACGTCAGCACGCCGGACCAAACGGCCAGCACAGCCAACACGGCCATCGTGACACGTGGATTCATGGAGTCGGGGGATTTGCAGTGAACGAACGGCGCATCTCGACGAAACGCATCAGCACATCTTCGGCCCAAACCGAAGCCAACCGCTGCACTTCCTCGAGTCCAGCGGTTTCCGTCTCGCCCACCTTGATGGTCTGTTCGTAGCGATCTAACTCGTAGCGAACAAGGTACTTGCCGTTCCAGGAAATGATCTGGATGCGCATCAGGGGGTGGGGAACTTCGGCGACGTTGCGCATGGGCGCTGCGAAGATAACTTCGGCAGGTGAAGGTTCTCGATGGCATGGCCCCGGAAGACGTTCTGCGCGAGGCGGCGCGGAAGGTGGCCAGCATGCCGCCGCTGCTGGATCCGCTTCCGTGCGGCACCCCGTTTCAGGGGCTCGACCCGGCGGCCGCCGACCTGCTGGACGGGGCAGAACTGGCCCAGTCGATGGAACATGCGCCAGCGCGGCTGGGCCGGCGCTTTGAACGGCTGGTGGGTGCGTTGCTTGCCGCCGATCCGTGTTGGGACATCCTCGCCGCTGGGCTGCAGGTCACCGCACCCGACGGCTCGACGGCAGGGGAATTCGACTTCCTCCTGCGCTCCACCGCGTCCGGGGCCTGGGTGCACCTGGAATGTGCCTGCAAACTCTACCTCGGCGACGGCCGTTCGCGCGCGCATCAGGACTGGCGCGGCCCAAACCCCGCGGATACCCTCGCTGGGAAGTTGGAAACACTGCGCCGCCAAACCTCCCTCGCCCGAACCCCCGCCGGCCGCGCTGCCCTCCATGCCCTCGGCTTCGACGGCACCGCACCCCTCACTTCCGAGGTGCTCCTCGTCGGCTGGTTCTTCGTTCCGTTCAACCGGCTCGGCACCGCTGCCCTTCCCTCAGGCGCGCACCGCAACGTACCGACCGGTTGGTGGTGCACCTTCGCCGACCTCCCTGCCGTGGTGCGCGATGGCCCTTCAGTTTGGCTCGATCTCGGGGGCACGGCAGGCCTTCTCGCCCCCGGCCTCGCCGCCTCCACCCCGCTCGATGCAGCTGCCCTGCGCGCCTCCTTGGCCCCCGACCGGACACACTACTTGGCCCAAATGCTCCTCACCGACGACGGTCCGATCGAGCTCAGCCGCGGCGTCGTACTGGCGTAAATGACCACCGGTTCGTTCCTCCGCCGCGCAGCGGCGCCTCACCCTCACCCTCAACCTCAACCCCAACCCCAACCTCAACCCCAACCTCAACCTCACCCCCAACCTCAACCTCAAGCTCAACCTCAAGCTCAACCTCCACTTTCTGAACCTGACCTTGCCGACCTTTGTATATTTATGATGATGCGCATTCTACTCGTGTTGGGTCTGGCAGTGGTTCTGGAAGGGGGGATATGGGCACAGCCAGGCAGTGGTCCGGGAGGAGGGACCGGTTCTGTGTCGGGCAGGGTGCTCGATGCTGCAACCGGCTTGCCCATTCCGTATGCGAGCATCGCCTTGATGTCGCCGCGGGACAGTTCGGTCACGGGGGGAACCTTGGCGGGTGAGGACGGGGCGTTTCGGCTCGGGGAGGTGCGGTTTGGTCCGCACATCCTGACCATCAGCTTCATGGGTTACACGCGGTACACCCGCAATCCCCTGATGGTCAGTCCCCGCGAGAATGCGGGTGCGGTCACCCTCGGCGACATCCGGCTGGAACCCGCGGTACTCGCACTCGAAGCGGCGGAGGTGGTGGAAGAGCGGAGCACCCTGGAAATGATGATAGACCGGCGGGTATTCAACGTAGGCAATGACCTGACCGCCAGCGGAGCCACGGCGACCGAGCTGCTCGCAAACGTGCCGAGCGTCGCGGTGGACATCGACGGCAACATCACGCTGCGCGGTTCAGGCAACGTGCAGATCCTCATTGACGGGCGGCCCTCGGGCATGACGGGTGCGGCGCGGACGTCGTTCCTGGCGGCAATTCCGGCGAGTTCCATCGAACGCGTGGAGGTCATCACGAATCCCACGGCGAAGTACGATCCGGATGGGATGGCGGGAATTTTGAACATCGTTCTGAAAAAGAACAAGTTAGTCGGGTTGAATGGCCAAATTCAATTGACGCCCGGAACCGGCGACAACCACAACGCAGCTGCCTCGCTGAACCTCCGCAACGAGCGCATCAACCTGTCCACAGGGGTTTCCTGGAATTCCCGGGACACGTACCGCCTCGGTTCGACCGAACGGGATTTGGCCTTGCCGGACAGCAGCTCGCTCTTGACCCAAACCCGGGACGGCAGCAACCTCCGCTCCGGTGCAGGTGCGCGCTTCGGGCTGGATGTCTACCTGCGCCCCACCACCACGGCCTCGGTCAGCGCAAACTTCAACGCGAACGGCGGCAACGGCTGGGGCACGCTCGACAACCGGGAGCTCTGGAGCACGGGGCTGGAAACCGCCACCCTCCGGCGGTCAGACGAGGAAAACAACGGCACGAGCTGGGATTTCGACGGGGGCCTGCGCCACGAATTCGACGGATCCGGCCACTTCATCTACGCCCAAATCCGCCATTCCCTCTCCGAATCGCATTCCCTCGATTCCTTGCACGAATGGGTGGTCGCAGACCCCGCCACTTCCGTGCGGGATGTGAATGAAAACGACGACCTGAACCGCCGGACGGTGATGCAGGTCGACTACGAAAAGGCACTGCCCAGCGAAGGCAAGCTCGAGCTCGGTTGGAAATCAAACCTCAACTTCACCGGCAACACCTTCGGTTACCTGTTCGCAGACAGCATGGTCCTCCAGAACGGGCTCTACATCCCCGTCACCCCGTTGGAAGCCGCTTCCTATGAGTTTGCCTACACCGAACATGTCCACGCCGTGTACGGTACGTGGGGCCGGAAGTGGAACAGTTGGGGCATCCAAGGGGGCTTGCGCCTCGAACAGGTGTTCACCACGGCCGACCTGCGGGATGGGGCCACGCCGGTGTTCACGAACGACTACTTCGAGGCCTACCCGTCGTTCAACCTGAGCCGGAAACGCACGGACGAAGTGAGCTGGATCGCCAGCTACAGCCGTCGCGTCAACCGGCCGGATGCACGCAACACGAACCCCTTCCTGGACGACTCGGACAGCCGCAACGTGCGCACCGGAAATCCCGCACTGCGGCCAGAATTCACGCATTCCTACGAAATCGGCCACCAATGGCAGCGCGGGCGGACCTCCGTGACGACGTCGCTGTTTTTCAAGGATACGCGCGATGTCATCCGGTGGTACCGCACGGTCGACGCCAGCGGCGTGGCGACCTCGACGTTTGTCAACTTCGACCGGCGGCACGACGAAGGGCTCGAAGTCATTGCGATGGTGCCGTGGGGCAAGGGCGGTTCGTTCCGGGCGACGGGCAGCGTTTTCCATTTGGTCAACAACGCCTCCGCCCTCGAAGCGGCGCGCGACAACGCCGGCTGGAGCTGGAACATGAATTTCTTCGCAAACCGGCCCATCGGTAAGGTGTGGAAGGTCCAAATGAACGGCATGTACGAGGGACCGGCGGTGACGGCACAAGGCCGGTTCAACGGATTTTATGCGGTGGACGCGGCGGTGATGCGCTCGTGGTTCGACGACGCGCTGCAACTTTCTGTGCGGGTGAGCGATCTGTTCGACACGCGCCAGTGGTCCTACACCTCTGAATGGGAGGGCTTTAGCCAAACAGCGACGCACAAGCGGGAAACCCGAAACGTCTTTGCTACGCTGACGTGGCAGTTCGGCAAGTACGAAGCCGGGCGAGGCGCACGATCGGGCCGGGGGTCCGGCGGCATGGACGGCGGAGGCGGGATGGGCGAGTTCTGATCTCACCCGACGGAACCTCGGACGGGACCGAGCCGAAGGCGGTCAAGGCCTCTGCGCGCCAAGCTTGCTTGAGCTCAGGCCGCTTCGGATGCGACAGGCAAGCAGCAATGCGCGCGGCGAGGTGCAGGACCGGGTTGTGGAACCGGACCGCCATGGCCATCCGCACCGGCAATGCGCCCACAGAAGATTTGATGTCGAGGGCCGTGCGGCCGAGGTTGACGACCGGCCGCCCGGTTTCGACCCCCCACCGGATGAACTCGATGAGCATCCTTTGGTACAGTGCAAGTTCCCGGTGAAAGCCCGGGTGGAACCCCACCATGAAGGCCTCGATGCAGTCTTCTCCGCGGAAGCCGCAAAAGAACCCCACCTCTTCCCCTTCGTGCCGGATGGATACCACGCGGAATGCCTCGCCCCACTGCTCCTTCATCCGCACCAGGTCTTCGGCATGCAATCCTCCGAGCCGAAACGCAGCACCCCCGTACACTTCCAGGTACAGCGCATGCAACGCCACTGCCCTTGCGCGCACCTCCTCCAGTCCCAACTCCTCAAACGCGCACCCCTCGGAACACGCGGCAATCCGGTTCACCTTGGTGCGCGCTTTCGTCCGCAGCGCTCCCAGGTAATCACTGAATTCCATCCAGTCCTTGCCGATGGGAACCTGCATCACCGGATCGAACTCCAAATCGAACCACCCCGGCCTCCACGAAGCGCCCCCTCCTATCCGGCCGGCATCGTCGGCCACCCGAAAATCCTTCACCAGCACCACCGCCGGCCGACGCCCCCCCGGGCCCGACGGCCCGCGGCGCACCGCGCGATCCACGGCCCGCGCCGCCTCCTCCGGCGCCACCCCCGCCACAAAGCGGTACGCGGCCTCCCCCGATCCGAGCACATTCCCCACCACCCGCACGCGGAACCGCAGCAACCCCGTCCGCCCATGCACCCACCGCGACGCCGCTTCAAACAGCGGCGACCGGGCCTCGACGTGCCGGTCCAGCGCCCTGCTCTCCGCCACCGTATCCTCCACGACCGCCACGCCCACCAACTCCTCCCCATCCCACCAACGCACCGCGGCCACCTGCCTTTCCGACGCAGCAAGCAGGGCTTGCACATGGCGCGCGTCAAGTGCCACCGGAATCGAACCCGTCGCCCCAGCGACGCGGTCCCACGCAAACCAATCCTCCGGCGCCCACTCCAGGCCCGACCACGACCATGTCACATGCATTCTCCGCACAACCGCTGCACCGTGCACGAAGTTCACGCCCGCTTGCGCCGGGCCTGCACCACCGCCGCGGCGATGCAACCGAGGACGAACACGATGAACCCGGCCGAGCCCGCGTTCGCGGCAGCACTTGAGGACTTCTCCGGTGCAAACACCACCTCGACGGTGTGTTTCCCCGCGGAAACCGGCACTGCACGCAGCACATAGTTTGCACGCACCAGGTCTACCGGCGCACCGTCCACCGTCGCCTTCCAGCCCGCCGGATACCACACTTCGCTCATCACGAAAAGACCGCCGCGTTCACTTTCCACTTCGTACACGAGGCGCTCGAGGCCCTGTTCGAGCAACGTGTCGCGCGCCGCACCGGGAGCGCTTAGGCCGCTTACGGCCGCTGCGAACTCCTCGTGGACCACAACCGTTCCGAGGTCCGGAACGGCAGCAGTGGCAGCGATTTCCGCATCTGCATCGGACACCGAAACGATGGAATCCGCAAACCATGCTGCCCCGGAGGGCTCCACCATCGGGATGGGCTGCTCCATGGAACTCAGCAAAATGTACTTCGTGTTGAGCATCCTGTGGCCCACCATGGCCCGAAGACCGGCGGATGTCCGGCCTACCGCAGCGCTGTCAGCGAGGATGGTCCGCTCAGGCATCAGGACGCGCTCGATGAAGTCTTGGTACCGGCGCAACTTCGCTCCGTGGTAGCCGCCGATGGACTGCAAAAAGTACGATGTATGCGACTCGCTGAACGGGTTGTCCCAGCTGAGCACGCGGAAGTGGGTGTGCCTGCGCAAGGCGCCAAACTCAGCCAGCACGTCCAACTGCTGCGCATCGCGTCCGCGCACTGTCGGGTAGGTTGTTTTGTAAGCACTCCGAAGGTCTTTGACCGTCTCGTCGAAGGCAGGAGTCGCAGGACGTTCGAGCGCGAGCACACCGAGCATTTGGGGCGTGGGCTGGAACGGGAGAAGTTGCTTGTTCTCCTTTTCCCAATGGAGATACGCCCCCTGTTCTCGGTCCTCGTTGCAGTACCGGCGGTCCACGTTCCAGAGCTCGCCGAGTGCAAACACTCCGATTACCGGAAGTGCGATGTACCACTTCACTTTGCGGAACAGGAGCGCAGCGGCGACCACCAACGTGAGGACCAGCAAGCCCAGCGTGCGTCCGACATCGGCCTTAAACAGCTTCAACCGTTCCCCCAGTGCCATTTCTTCTGCCCGGTCGATGTCTCCTTCCATCTGCTCCGCATACAACTGCACGATGCGGTCCTCCTTTGCCGTCGGCTCGAAGCCGAAGAAGGACTCCGGTGCAGCGTAGAACAGCCCGAAGAGGACCACGAGGAATCCGAGCGAACCGAGCCACATCCAGCGGCGCCGACGGGTGGACGCGTCTTCTGGGGCCTCGGCCAGTTCCATCCATTCGCGGAGGGCAAGTGCTGCACCGATGGCCACCGCGGCCTGTACCAGCACGAGCATCATCTTCGTGTCACGGAACTTCGCGAACACGGGTACGCGCTCCAGGAAGAAGTCCGTCAGGCCTGAGGCATCGCGCCACGAAAGCACGATTGCAAGCAGCGTCAAGCCGGCGAGGGCCCATTTGATCGGATCGCGGCCGGCCACGAGGAAAGCAAGGAACAGCGCCATGAGGATGGCGCCGAAGTAAAAGGCACCGCCCGAAAACTCTTGGTCGCCCCAGTACCACTGTTCGCCACCTCCGTAGAGGTTCGGGCACATCGCCGCGAGCCACTCTCCGCGGCTCATGCTGTACGTCAGGATGTACTCGCGGTCTAGGCCTCCATCGGCTGCAGGGGCCGGAGCACCTTCTTCCGGCGTGAGCAGGACCTCTCCGCGGGTGGTGTATTCCGAATACGCCCGTGTGTCTTGCAGACCGATGGCGTTCGGAATTGCCGCGACGGCGGCGGCGGCGAGCAACACCGCACCAGCGGTGAAAATCCGGATCCAATTCCGCGCAATTGCAAGGCGCACGCATTCTACGAGGACCACCGCGAGGACGGCAAAGACCAGGTAGTAGGTCATTTGGAGGTGGTTCGACGAGATGTGCAGGCCGAGGAACACGGCCGTCATCGCCCCGCCCCACCACATGTTCCGGCGCAAGGCCCACACCACCCCCGCCAACACACCCGGCATTGAGGCGATTGCACCCACTTTCGTGACGTGACCCGCAACGGAATACAACACATTCAAAGAAGACAACCCGAAGCCTGCGCCGGCGAGCATTGCCACCCACGGCACCACGCCGAAGGCAAGGGCCAGCAAATACGCAGCCACCATCCCGATCCACATGCTCGCCACATCGCCTGAACCGAAGAGCAAATTCAGCGGTTGCCATAGCTGTCCCGTGGCGTTGAACACTGCATTGCGGCTGCCTCCGATTTGGTACGAGGGCATCCCCGAGAACAACGCCCCCGTCCAATCCGACCCCTCGCCGGTCAGCGCGACTTGATCGGCCAACTCCTGGTACGCCCCCCTCCAATTCGCTACGTCCGGCTGCTTGAGCGCATACCCATCGTACGCTTTGCTGTAGAACAGGACCGAGAGCACCGCGAACAGCACCAAGGCAATCGCATGCGGCAGGGCCGCGAGCAAGAAGCGGCGGAAGCCGCCTGGTTCAGAAGTCGTCGCCATGGGCGCGAAGGTAGCCGCCGTCCGCTACACTTCCTCGTAATCGATGTAGTCGCCGACCCGGTTGTCGTCGGGTTGACGCCGTCCACGGCCCCCCTCCGGCTGCCTCGGCGCCCCGCCGCCACCCCCGCCGCCACCGCGCGGCCCGTTGCCGCGGTTGCCGAAGGTCGCGTCGAGCCACCGGTACACGATCCACACCAGCACGACGGTCAGCACCGTCCGCACCAACCCCGCCAGCATTACTTCGACAGGTAGAGGTTGCGCTCGCTGTACACCTTGCGGAAGAACGGATCGCGCAGGTTCGGGATGAAACGAATGGCCTCACCCGTGGACTTCATCTCCGGCCCGAGTTCCTTGTTGACTTCCGGGAACTTCTCGTAGCTAAAGACCGGGATCTTCACCGCGTAGCCGTCGAGGTGTGGGCGATGTGGCAGGTCCCGCAGCTTCGACACCCCGAGCATCACGCGGGTGGCGTGGTTCACATAGGGCTCACCGTAGGCCTTCGCGATGAAAGGGACGGTCCGTGAGGCGCGCGGGTTCGCTTCGATGATGAAGACCTCGTCGTTGAGGACGGCGAACTGGATGTTGATGAGGCCCACCGTCTTGAGCGCCAGTGCGATGCGGCGGGTGTAGTCCTCGATGGCCGTGAGCACGAGGTCGCCCAGGTTGTAGGGCGGGAGCACGGCGTAGCTGTCGCCCGAATGGATGCCGGCGGGCTCGATGTGCTGCATGATGCCGATGATGCGCACGTCCTCGCCGTCGCAAATGGCATCGGCTTCGCATTCGATGGCCCCGTCGAGGTAGTGGTCGAGCAGGACCTTGTTCTCCGGCATGTCGCGGAAGATGTCCACCACGTGGCGCTCGAGTTCCTCCTCGTTGATGACGATTTTCATCCGCTGGCCGCCCAGCACGTAGGAGGGGCGGACGAGCAAGGGGAAGCCGAGTTTCCGGCTGAGTTCGATGGCTTCTTCGGCGTCTTGGACGACGCCAAACTCAGGGTACGGGACCCCGTTCTCGCGCAGGAGGTTTGAAAAACTGCCGCGGTCCTCTGCGAGGTCGAGCGCGCGGTACGAGGTGCCGAGGATGGGGATGCCGAAGCGGTCGAGCTTTTCGGCGAGCTTGAGCGCGGTTTGGCCCCCCAACTG
>CAZMNI010000055.1:0-11183 GCA_964567615.1 uncultured Chryseobacterium sp. | reverse complement strand
GGTAACGCGGCTTCGCCGCTGATACAGTGTGAGTGGACAGGCGACGCTGCGCGTCGGGGAACAGGCGACGCTGCGCGTCGGGGAACAGGGATGAGGCGACGCTTCGCGTCGAGAGGGCGCCTGCTTCGCAGGCTGGAGGCGCCGGCGTTGCCGGCGAGAGGGTGCGGCTTCGCCGCTTTCACGATTCCGGAACGGAGATACCATCAAAGGCACCGCTCCCCACACTTCACACTCATCCCTCAACCCTCGGGCGCGCAGCGCCCCGTTCACACTCATCCCTCATTCCTGTCCTCATCCCTCAAACTCATCCCTGTTCACTCAACCCTTTTGTTTGACCTTGTAACGGATCCGCGCCCACGTCATGCAGGTGATTTCGTCGCCGGTGCCGCAGTACTCGGACATTTGGTCCGAGGAAATCCGGCCCTTCGTGTGGAGGAGGTCCAAGCCGGACAGGGCTTCAGCGAGGGAAGCGCGGGCGGTCGAAAAGAAATAGGCTGCAATGCCGGGGTAGATCGAGTGGATGCCTTCGAATAAAGGATAAATGCGAAAAAGGTGTTGTGGATTATTGTCCTAAACACCAATCTCGAAAACTCATGCTGGGACAAATGCTTCGTTTGTAAATGAAGAAACGGATGTTCACAGCCCTAGTCGCCAACATTTTTCACCACACATCGTATTATATCGTGTTTAATCTCAACATGGTAAAACTCATTTTTTTCCTTAATATAATCTGTTAATTTTTCAATCGTGGGGTAATCTCCCTCACCCACAAAACACCGTGCATCATCAATTAACAGAATATGATTTAACTTTTTGTGGCTAAAAATTGAATCTAACTCTTCGAAGATTGGGCAGTCTTTATCCCCCTTCGCAGTTATTCCAGCTGAATAATGACCATCCAGCCAAAAAATCGCGGGCTCATTTATATCTATTAATAATTTCGGGAGCACTTTTCCGCTATCTCCTTGAACAATTGTAACATTTAAGTCATTTTTAAATCGACTCTTTGCTTTCATGTACAAGTCGTAACCCAGTTCAATTGAGATAATTCTATTGAATCGATGCTTTTGCGCTTCCACCATGTCGCCCAAGAAAGTGCCAGTTTCGATGAATGTCGTGTACTGATATTTTCGTTGATACTCTTCGATTGCTCGCGCTTTGACTAAGTGAGGAGGAGGGGCTGGGCAACCATCTTTTTGCCATTGGTTGAACAGCTTTCTTTGCCTGAAATCCCTCACTTGCTTCAATGCGTATTTAGACATAAAAGTCGGCAAAACTTCTTTAACTAATCTTCTTATTTTCATGCTCAAAGTTATTATTTAATATCCAATAATCACAACTGATTATGAAGTCGAGGAAGCCTCGCGCTCGATTTGCTCCTTCGTGAAGAAATCGCAGCGGGCCGCTAGGGCGCATTTGCGCATGTCGAATGCACAATTCCGGGCCAAATTGATGCCATTGAAATCACACTGAACCTGCTTTAAACTCAAACGTTAAGATACGAAACCGCCCCCCTCAGAATCGAATCTCCCGGCGAAAATTCTCCGCAAACGTGATCCTCAACTCTCACACTCCGAGCGGCGAAGCCGCGCCTCATCCCTCCAAACTCACCCTGTTCCCCGCGGCGAAGCCGCAACGGGTTAAAGTTTCGGGTTGTCCAGGTGCCGTGTTGCGTCGCGGGCGGTTTTCTTGTCGAGGTTGCGGGCGAAGGCGGCGGTGAGGTCCGTGTTTGTTTGGTTCGCAAGCGCGATCAGGACCCAGAGGACGTCCGCGAGTTCGTCGGCCAGGTCGAGGGCAGCATCGGTGGGTTTTTCGCTTTGGTCCCCGTAGCGGCGGGCGACGATGCGCGCGACCTCCCCCACCTCTTCCGTCAGGATGGCCATGTTCGTCAATTCGCTGAAGTAGCGGACCCCGTAGGTGCGGATCCAGGCGTCCACGCGCGCCTGCGCGTCGCGGAGGGAGAGTTCTTCGGTGGTGTGCATCAGCATTTTGTGGCGGTGTCCATCAGGATCGTGACCGGGCCGTCGTTCACGAGTTCCACGTCCATGTCGGCGCCGAAGCGGCCGGTGGCGACCGGGCGGCCGAGCAGTGCGGCGGCTTCGGCGATGAAGCGTTCGTAGAGCGGAATGGCGGTTTCCGGGCGGGCGGCGGCGATGAAGCTCGGCCGGTTGCCCTTGCGGTAGGCGGCGTGGAGGGTGAATTGGCTCACGACGAGGAGGTCGCCGCCGGTCTCGTGCAAATCCCGGTTCATCTTGCCTTCGTCGTCGGCGAGCACCCGAAGCCCGACGACCTTGGCGGCGAGCCAAACCGCGTCCTCCACCCCATCCCCCTCGGCCACCCCGAGCAGCACACACAGGCCCGGCCCGATCGACCCGAGCACAGCCCCTTCCGACCGCACCTCGGCGCGTCGGACGCGTTGAATGACGGCGCGCATGCCCCAAAAATAAGGGCGACCCGAGGGCCGCCCTTACTCATTTCAATTTGCGGTCGCTCACTTCGACGCCAGCGCCTCCGTCAAGGCGGCGTAGGTGCCGAGGTCTTCCGGGTCGAGGACTTCGTAGTCGCGCATGCTCATGGTCACGATGCGGACGTTATAATCCATGGCCGGGGTCACAGCTTCATCGTGGTCGAGCCCGACGATGCCGCCGGTTTCAGCCGTCCAAAAGTAGCCGTACCCCACGATGTCGGTCCACGCGCTCGGGATGTGGTTCCAGTAGCCGAAGTCATCCTGGGCATAGACGAGGACGACGCCTTCGTTCATGATGGTTTCCGTGACGATGTCCACAGGGAACTCCACGTACGATGCCTGCCAATCCGTGGTCAAGACCGTGGTTTCGAACATCGCAAAGTCGGCATTTGTGCCGTCGGCACCGTCAGCACCTGCCGGACCGGCTGGGCCTTGCGGACCTTCTGGGCCTTGTGGACCTTCTTTTGCACATCCTGCCAGGACCAGGGCCAGCGCGCCGGTCAAAAAGAGAGAGAGTTTCATTTGAAAAATGATTTGGGGTTGAGGGGGCCAAATCTCCTTCGAGGAGGTGCCTTCCGACTGCACCGCTTCAGCGATTCATCCACGGCCTTTCGTTGACATCCTCAACCACCCATCCACCTGATCTCGCGCTACCTTTACCGCATGACCGCTTCGACCGCTCCTGCCACGCTGGACGCTGCCCGCGAAATGGGCCTGCTTCCGGAGGAATTCGACCGCATCACGGCCTTGCTCGGCCGCACCCCAAACTTCACCGAGATGTGTATCTACTCGGTGATGTGGAGCGAACACTGCTCCTACAAGAATTCCATCACGTGGTTGAAAACGCTGCCACGCGACGGAGAGCGCATGCTCGTGAAGGCGGGGGAGGAGAACGCGGGCATCGTGGCCATCGGCGACGGGCTCGGCTGCGCATTCAAAATCGAATCGCACAACCACCCCTCGGCCATCGAGCCCTACCAGGGCGCGGCAACGGGCGTGGGCGGCATCAACCGCGACATTTTCACGATGGGTGCGCGCCCCATTGCCCAACTCAACAGCCTCCGGTTCGGCGACCTCGCGGAGGACCGCACGCGCTGGCTCCTGTCCGGCGTCGTCAAAGGCATCGGCGATTACGGCAACAGCTTCGGCATCCCCGTGGTGGGCGGAGAAGTATTCTTCGACCCCTGCTACCAGGCGAACCCACTCGTCAACGCCATGTCGGTGGGCATCGTGCAGGCGGACCACATCATCTCCTCGAAAGCCGGAGGCCCCGGCAACCCCGTGTACATCGTGGGCAGTGCCACGGGCAAGGACGGCATCCAAGGCGCATCGTTCGCCTCGAAGGACATGACGGCAGAGAGCGCGGACGACTTGCCGAGTGTGCAGGTCGGCGATCCGTTCACCGAGAAGTTGCTGCTCGAGGCCACGTTGGAGTTGGCCGCGACCGATGCGGTGGTGGGCATGCAGGACATGGGCGCGGCGGGCATCACCTGCTCGACGTCGGAGATGTCCGCGGGCGGCGGCGTGGCGATGGACATCCACCTCGACCGGGTGCCGCTGCGCCAAGCCGGGATGGAACCGTTTGAAATTCTGCTGAGTGAATCGCAAGAGCGGATGCTCGTCGTGGTGCGCAAGGGCCGGGAATCGGTGGTCGAAGAAATCTTTGCCAAATGGGACCTGCACGCCGTGCCCATCGGCGAGGTCACGGAAGGCAACACGCTGCGGTACTTCATGCACGGAACGCTCGTGGCGGAGGTCCCCGCGGATTCCCTCGTCCTCGGCGGCGGCGCCCCGGTGTACGAGCGCGACTACCGCGAACCCGCTACCCACGCCGAGCACCTCGCCTTCGATCCAGCTACGGTGCCGGTGCCTTCGCTCGCTGAAGCGGTGGACCTCGCCGAGCGGCTCATCCAGCAGCCGAACATCGCCTCGAAGAAGTGGGTGTGGGAGCAGTACGACAGCATGGTCGGCACCGTAAACCGCACCACGAACCGCCCGTCCGATGCAGCCATCGTCTCGGTGCGTGGGACGGACAAAGCCCTCGCTTTGACGGTGGATTGCAATGCGCGCTACGTCGAGGCGGATCCTGAAACCGGCGCCGCCATCGCCGTCGCGGAAGCCGCCCGCAACATCAGCTGCACTGGGGCGGTTCCGGCCGGCGTTACGAACTGCCTCAACTTCGGCAACCCCTACAATCCCGAAGTCTACTGGCAGTTCGTCGGGGCCATCCGCGGCATGGGGGCGGCGTGCCGCCACTTCGGCACCCCGGTCACCGGCGGCAACGTCAGCTTTTACAACCAAACTGCCCACCCCGACGGCACAGCCACCGCCGTCTTCCCCACGCCGACCATCGGCATGGTGGGCGTCCTCGAACACCGCGACCACCATACTTCTTTGAATTTCAAGGAAAAAGGTGAGCTCATCTTCCTCCTCGGCGAAGTCACGAACGACCTCGGCTCCAGCGAATACCTGGCAAACCTCGTGGGCGTCCGGCGCTCCCCGGTGCCGCATTTCAACCTCGAAGCGGAAGGGAAGCTGCACGAGTTGTTGCGCGAGGCAGCGGTGGCGGGTGTGTTGAGCGCTGCGCATGACGTTGCAGACGGCGGATTGTTTGTCACCTTGCTCGAGATGGCGATGCCTTCCGGGCTGGGATTTGACATTGTCACGGACGACGATATCCGGCTGGATGCCTTCCTCTTCGGTGAGGGCCAAGGCCGCGCGGTGGTGAGTTGCACGGAGGATGCACAGGACGAGTTGCTTGACCTGCTCGAACGCCACGGGGTGCCGTCGGTGCTGCTCGGCCACGTGACGAAGGGCAAGCTCCAAATCGACGGCCACGCCTTCGGCATGTGCGAGGAGTGGCGGAACACCTACGACAACGCCCTCGCAGAGGAATTGGAGGCCTGACCTACCTTGCGCGCCACGATGCTGAACGCCTTGCTCGATAGATTTGGATTGGAGCCGCCCGAACGTCCGACCTTGGTGCGTTGGACGCTGAAACTCGTCGGAGTGTGGGTGGTGGTGCTGTCGACCTCGTGGTTTTTGCTCCAATGGTACAGCCGCCGGGGGGACGTCATCAGCGTGCCGGATGTGCGGGGCATGGAGCGGGAAGCTGCCGTAGAGGCGCTCGAGGAGGCCGGCCTCGAACCCATGCAACTTGACAGCGTCTACAAGGACGGCGCAGAACCCCACCACGTCGCCGACCAGGTACCGCCTCCCGGCAGCCAAATCAAGGGCGGACGCCTCGTCTACCTCACCACCTACCGGGCCTTGCCGCCAAGCGAGTCCATCGGTGTGAAGGAGGGGCAAGACCTCGCCGTCGCTCGCATCATCTTGCAAAACAAGGGTTTCCGTATTTCCGAAGTCGCCGAACCACACACCACGCTCCTGAACAAGGTCATCCGCATCACGGACTCCCGCGGCCGGTCGGTGTCCTCTGGATCGCGCTATCCGCGGGGCGCTTCGCTGACGGTGGTGTACGGCTCGTCCGACGGGGGCCGCGTCCAAGTGCCGGCGCTGCTCGGCCTGAGTTACTCGGCGGCGCGCGACTCGCTGCTGCTCAACCGGCTCGCGCTCGGGCTCGTGTCCCTGTCTGCAAGGGCGACGGCAGCGGGGGGTGACACAACAAATCTGCGTGTTACGCGTTTTGACGTGTCTTCGGGAGCAGGGAGCGAAGTGCCTGCCGGCACCGAGGTGGACTTGGAACTCGGACTTCCGGAGGAGTGGACAGGAACAAACGACGAATGAACGTGAACGCCGCACATCGCATGGGGAGGGGCCTTTTCCTGCTTGCCGCCGGTTGGATGTGCTCAGCGTTCGACGCGTGGGCCCAACCGTCCACGGGGCTCGGCGAAGTGGAATCAGACCTGTGGGCTGTGCCGGTGGCTGCAGCGTCACCGCGCACGGAACGCCCGGCTGCAGACCGCGGGGGTGCCTTGTCATTGCCCTTTTTTGACGATTTTTCCACGCCCTCCTTGGCCGGCGCGGGGGCAGAATTCGAGGACTACCGCCGCTGGGAAGACGCTTCGGCGCGGATCACGACCACCTTTGCCCTCGACGCCCCCACCATCGGCGTAGCGACCCTCGACGGGTTGCGTTCCGACGGCTACCCGTACAGCTTCGGGGCCTCCACGGGGTGGGCGGACACACTCACCTCCCGGGTCATCAACCTGAACGGCTACACGGCCGAATCGAACATCCACCTTGTCTTTCACCTGCAGGCAGGTGGCCGCGGCAATGCCCCGGAGCCGGGTGAGGACCGGATTGTGCTGGAGTTCCGCGGGGTGGATGGGGTGACGGGAGAGGAGTTTTGGACCGAGGTGTGGTCCACAGACACGGCGCCTACGACGTCCTTCGAGCGGCATTTCGTGCATGTGGACCAGCAGATCCACCTCTTCGGCGGCTTCCAATTCCGCTTCCGCAACGACGGCGCGCTCGGCGGAAACGCGGACCTGTGGCACCTCGATTACGTGCTGCTCGACGACGCCATCGACCCGGAGACGTGGAGCGTGTTCAGTGAAATCGCCTTTACGGATCCGGTGAACACGCTGCTCCGCGAGTACACCCGCATGCCGTGGACCCATTATATCACGGCGCCGGAGATTTTTATGCTCGACAGCGCCACGACCTACCACCGGAATTTTTCTGCGACGCAGTCGGACAATGTCACCGGTGGCTTTACCGTCCGGTACGAGGAAGATGCCAGCGGATCGGTCTACCCGAACGGGTTTTCCTTGACGAACATCCCGCCCGCATCCACATTCACCACCGGTTATTTCATCGGCGACAGCCCTGCCGGCCCGGTGTTTGGCTTTGATCCGACGGTCAACGACACCTGTGCCCGATTCGATGTGGGCTTTTACGCCAGTTCCATCGGGTTGCTGCATACTGAGAAGGTGGGGGTGGCGGACAACGACTCCATCGTCTTCACCCAAGAATTCCTCAACGACTACGCCTACGACGACGGTTCGGCGGAGAAGGCCTGGTCGTTGACCGCGGCGGGCGGCCGTGCAGCCTACCGGTTTGCGCTTGCAACACCGGACACCTTGCTCGGTTTGGCCATCCACTTCACCCCCTATTACACGAATGCGGACGCGGCGAATTTCCTCCTGCGCGCGTGGGCGGACGACGGCGGCCTGCCGGGCGAAGAACTGGGCGAGAACTTCCTGTTCCACACGCCCCAATACTTCACCGACGGCTACGACCTCTTTCACTACTACAGCTTCGACGACCCCATCCCCGTCGAAGGCACGGTCCACGTCGGCTGGGTGCAGGAAGGCACGACCATGCTCAACGTCGGACTTGACAAGAACACGAACGCAAACCCCGGACGGCTCCATTACGCCCTCGGACTCGGCGGCGCGTGGACTCCCTCCACCATCGCCGGCTCCCTGATGGTCCGCCCCGTCCTCCGGGCCGGCAAACAGGACACCTGGACCGCCCTGGAATCGCCACTTGCCCCCCCGGCACTGCGCGCCTACCCGAACCCCACGGACGGGGAGTGCCTCGTGGAAGGGGCGGCACCGGGGCCCTGGCTGCTCCTCGACGGCACCGGACGCACGGTCCAGTCCGGCACCGCCCTCCCCGGCGCCCGCGTCACGGTCCCCGCCGGCCTGGCGCCGGGCATGTACCATTTCCGGGACGCCACCGGCCGCACGGTGCGGCTGGTCATTTCCCGCTGATGGACCCGTTGCAGGAGGGCTTCGAGCCGGGAGCGGACGAGGAAGAAGAGCTCTACGAGCACCACCGGCTGGTGGCCGATGCAGGCCAAACCCCGCTCCGCGTCGATCGCTTCCTGACAAACCTCGTCGCGAACATGTCGCGCACGAAGTTGCAGGTCTCGGCCCACGCCGGCTACGTCCGCGTGAACGGCGTGCCGGTCAAGCCGAACCACAAGGTCCGCGGCGGCGACGTCGTCACCATCGAGTTGCCGCGTCCGGTCATCGAGTACGTCCTCGTGCCCGAGCCCATGGACCTCGAAATCGTCCACGAGGATGCCGAGCTGCTCGTCCTCAACAAGCCCGCCGGCCTCGTCGTGCACCCGGGCAATGGGAATTTCACGGGAACGTTGGTCCACGGCGTCGCCCACCACCTGATGCTCGATCCGCTCGTGGCACGGACGGGGGAGATCCCGAGGCCTGGGTTAGTCCACCGCCTCGACAAAGACACGACGGGGCTCATGGTCCTGGGCAAAACCGAGCCGGCGATGACCGACTTGAGTTTGCAGTTTTTCGATCGGACGGTGGAGCGCCGCTACCATGCGTTGGTTTGGGGCGACCTCGAGCGGGATGGCACGGTGACGGGCCACATCGGCCGCAGCCGCCGCGACCGCAAGCTGCAGTCCGTCTTCCCTGACGGCGATGAAGGCAAGCACGCCGTGACGCATTACCGGGTTCTCGAACGGCTGGGGCTGGTCACGCTTGTGGAATGCAAGCTCGAAACGGGCCGCACGCACCAAATCCGCGTCCACCTGCAGCACATCGGCCACCCCCTCTTCGGCGACACGTCCTACGGTGGCGCCGTCCCCGTAAAAGGCCGTCCCGGCGCCGCCTACCACCGCTTCCTCGACCACCAATTCGCCCGGCTGCCCCGCCAAGCCCTCCACGCAAAGACGCTCGGCTTCCGCCACCCGGCCTCCGGTGCGTGGATGCAGTTCGATTCAGCCCTTCCCGCCGACCTCAGCGATGTGCTCGCCGCATGGCGTGCCTACGTCGGCGCAGCGGCCTCAGGCACCGGCCTCTAACCGCTCCACCTCGAGCACCGCGGCTTCCCACGCTTCCATGGCCTGCGCGAGTTCCTTCTCGGCCCGTTCGTGGGCATAGGCAAGGTCGGTCATCCGCGCCCGGTCGCTGCCGTCGTGGCCTGCGAGTTCGTCGTGGATGCGCTTGAGCTCTGCCTCCTTGTCTGCTACCTGCTGCTCGAGCTTCGACACCTGGTTTTTCAGGCGTTTCAACTCTTTTGACGCAGGCGGCGGGGCCGCAGGGGCGACGGGCGCAGGGGCCGAAGGAGACTTTGCAATCGGCGGGGCGGTGCGCTTGCCCGCTTCGTAGGCGCGGATGCTCGTGGCGTGCTTTTCGTGCAGGAACGCGCGGATGTCGCCGATGTACTCCTTGAGGCCGATGGGCGTGACCTCATAGACCAGCTCGGTCATCGAGGAAAGGAAGTCCCGGTCGTGGGAGACGACGATGAGGGTACCGTCGTAGGACATGAGGGCATCCTTGAGCACTTCTTTCGAGGCGATGTCGAGGTGGTTCGTCGGCTCGTCGAGGATGAGCAGGTTGTACGGGTGAAGGAGGAGTTTGCACAGGGCCAAACGGGCTTTCTCCCCCCCTGAGAGGACCTTGACTTTCTTGTCGACGTCCTCGCCGCTGAAGAGGAAGGCGCCGAGGAGGGCCCGCAGCTGTTTGCGGACGTCGCCTACGGCCACGGCGTCGAGGGTTTCGAGGACCGTGAGGTTGCCGTCGAGTTCGTCGGCTTGGTTTTGGGCGTAGTAACCGATGTCGACGTTGTGGCCCATTTGGAGGTCGCCCGACACCGTCTCTGCGCCGAGGAAGATCCGGGTCAAGGTCGTTTTGCCGGCGCCGTTTTTGCCGACGAGGGCGACCTTTTGGCCCCGGGCAAGGACGAAGTCCAGCCCGGTGAACACCTGCAGCGCCCCAAACCGCTTCTGCAACCCCTCCGCGCGCACAACCACCTTTCCCGATCGCGATGCCGGCGGGAAGCGGAACCGGATGCCCGCCTGGCTGAAGGCGTCCACCTCGATGCGGTCGAGCTTGTCGAGCTTCTTGATGAGCGACTGCGCAAACGCGGCCTTGTTCTTCTTCGCGCGGAACTTGTTGATCAGCTCCTCGGTGTCTTCGATGTAGCGCTGCTGGTTCTTGAACGCTTGCTCCTGGCGCAGCCGTTCTTCCTCCCGCCATTCCTGGTACTTCGTGTACGGCGCTTTGAAATCATACAGCTTCGACGGCGTGATCTCGATGGTCCGGTTCGTCAGGTTGTCCAGGAATGCCCGGTCGTGCGAAATCAGCAAGATCGAGCCGGTGGACTGCTTCAGGAAGCCCTCGAGCCACTCGATGCTCTCGATGTCGAGGTGGTTCGTCGGTTCGTCCAGCAGCAGCAGGTCCGGGTTGCGCAACAAGATCTTCGCCAGCTCCACGCGCATCTTCCAACCGCCGCTGAACTCCTTCATTTTGCGGTCCATGTCCGCTGCGGCGAAGCCGAGCCCTTGGAGAATGCGCTGTACCTGTTCCTCGAGCGTGGCTCCGCCGATCAGGTCGAGTCGTTCATTCGCGTCGGTCAGATCTTCGATGAGTCGCGTATACTCCATGGATTCGTAGTCTGTCCGTTCACCGAGTTCGCGGGTGAGTTCTTCGACGAGCCGTTCGAGGTTTTGGGCCTCGTCGAACGCGCTCGAGGCTTCTTCGAGGATGGTGGCCTCCTCGTTGTGCTCCATTTCTTGGGGCAGGTAGCCGATGCGGTAGCCCTTGGGCATCGCGACGGATCCTTCGGAGGGTTTCTGTTCCCCGGCGATGATGCGGAGCAGCGTGGACTTGCCTGCGCCGTTCCGGCCTACGAGGCCGATGCGGTCCCGTTTGCCGATGAACAGGTCGACCCCTTCAAACAGGGTTCGCGGTCCGAAGTGCACTGCGAGTGCGGAGAGGTTGAGCATTGCGGGCGCAAAGGTCGTCAAGCCGGGGCGTACGAAAAAGGGCGACCC
>CAZMNI010000054.1:0-11231 GCA_964567615.1 uncultured Chryseobacterium sp. | reverse complement strand
GGCCATGCGGCACAATAAGAAATTCAACCATTTGGGTCGAAAGACGGGGCACCGCAAGGCGTTGCTTTCGAACTTGGCCTGCGCGCTCATCGAGCACAAGCGCATCATTACCACGGTGGCAAAGGCGAAGGAACTGCGCAAGTTCGTGGAGCCCATCGTGACCCGTTCAAAGGAAGACACGACGCACAACCGGCGCGAAGCGTTTTCTGCGTTGGGAAACAAGTATGCAGTGACGGAGCTTTTCCGTGAAATCGGTTCGAAAGTCGCCACGCGCGAAGGAGGCTACACCCGCATCATCCGCACCGGCAACCGGATGGGGGACAACGCGGAAATGTGCCTGATCGAATTGGTCGACTTCAACACGCTGTACGGCAACGAGGCGAAGAAGAAGAAGTCGCGCCGCTCGCGGCGTGGCGGAGGCCGCGTTGAAGGTGCGGTCGCACCGGTGGCGGCAGCTGCGGCGGAAGCTCCTGCCGCTGAGGCAGAAGTGACACCGGTAGCGGAAGCTCCTGCCGCCGAGGCAGAAGAGGCACCGGTAGCGGAAGCCCCTGCCGCTGAGGCAGAAGAGGCACCGGTAGCGGAAGCTGCCGCTGAGCCTGCTGCCGATGCGGATGAGGCTTCAACCGCTGAAGAAGGGGAGGCAAAAGAAGAGGGAGAAGGCGAGGCCTGATTCTGTTCGCACGATGTGAAGAAAAAGCCGTCCCACAAGGGCGGCTTTTTTCGTTCTGCGTGCAACCGCGCGGTACATTTGCAGCATGCGACGAGACCGCGACAGCAAAGTGCCTGCGGTATTGATTTTGGCGGACGGGAAGCGGTTTGAGGGATTTGCGGCGGGCGCCATCGGTACTACCACGGGAGAAATAGCCTTCAATACAGGCATGTACGGGTACCAGGAGATTTTTACTGACCCGAGTTACCACCGCCAACTGCTTGTCATGGCCACCGCCCATGTCGGCAACTACGGCGTGCACCCCGACGAGGTCGAATCGGAGTCGGTGAAGATTGCTGGGCTGGTGACGCGGAATTTTTCGCGGATTGCCAGCCGTCCCGGTGCGACAGGGACGTTGCAAGATTACCTCGAACGGGATGGCGTAGTGGGGATGTGCGACGTGGACACACGGGCTTTGGTCCGCTACATCCGCGAACACGGGGCCCAAAACGCGATCATCAGCAGCGACGGAACCCCAGAGGACGTGTTGCGCGCGCAGCTCGTCGCAGTGCCGTCCATGGAAGGCATGGAACTCAGCAGCGAAGTGTCCTCAACCGAAGAACGCGACTGGTTTCCAGAGCACGGCGCGACCGGACAGCGGGTGGCGCTGCTCGATCTCGGGGTGAAGCAGGCCATCGTGCGCTGCCTCCTCGAACGGGGGTGTGCGGTGCGGACCTTCCCCTGGAACACGCCGGCGGACCGCATCCTCGCATGGAATCCTGATGGGATTTTGCTGAGCAACGGACCGGGCGATCCGGGAGCCATGGCCGCCGTGGTGAACGAAGTGAAGGTGCTTGTGAACAGCGGAAGGCCGGTCTTCGGGATTTGCCTCGGGCACCAAGTGCTGGCGTTGAGCCAAGGGTTGACCACCGAGAAAATGTTCAACGGGCACCGTGGGGTGAACCACCCGGTCCTCAACCTCGAAACGGGCAAGTGTGAGATTACGGCGCAGAACCACGGGTTCGTCGTGTCGCGCGCGGGACTTGAGGCCCATCCGCACCTCAAAGAAACCCACCGGCACCTGAACGATGGCACCGTGGCAGGCATGGCGCACAGCAGCTTGCCCGTGTTCTCGGTGCAATACCATCCGGAGGCTTCCGCTGGGCCGCACGATAGCCGGTATCTGTTCGACCGCTTCGTGGAATCCATGCGCCACGTGGCTGTACCTGCCTGAAGACCTCCACCCACTGTTACGACCTTATTCCCTCTGATTATGAGCTACATCGACGAAATCCACGCGCGCCAAATCCTCGATTCGCGCGGCAACCCCACCATCGAAGTTGAAGTCGTCACGACCGAGGGCGATGTGGGCCGAGCTGCGGTTCCTTCCGGCGCGAGCACCGGAATCCACGAGGCGGTGGAGTTGCGCGACGGTGAGCCGGAGTGGATGGGCAAAGGCGTGGCACGTGCAGTGGCACATGTCAACGAGGTGCTCGCAGATGAGCTCAACGGGATGGACGTGACCGACCAACGGGCCATCGACGCGGCGTTGATCGAGCTCGATGGCACCCCGAACAAAGGGAAACTCGGAGCGAATGCCCTGCTCGGGGTGTCGCTCGCGGTGGCGCATGCTGCCGCGGAGACGGTGGGGTTGCCGCTCTACCGCTACATCGGCGGTGTAAACGCGCACACGTTGCCAGTGCCGATGATGAACATCCTCAACGGGGGCAGCCACGCGGACAACAAAATCGACATCCAGGAATTCATGGTCATGCCCGTGGGGGCAGAGACCTTCACAGACGGCCTCCGGATGGGTACGGAGATCTTCCACCACCTGAAGTCCGTACTGAAGTCGAAAGGCCACAGCACGAACGTGGGCGACGAGGGCGGCTTTGCGCCGAACCTCGCTTCGAACGAGGAGGCCATCGAGGTGGTCCTTGCGGCGATTGAGAAGGCGGGATATGTGCCGGGCGAGGACGTCGTGATCGCCTTGGATGCTGCGAGCAGCGAGTTTTACAATGCAGAGACCGGTCTGTACACCTTCGAAAGCAACGGCAAGCGGATGAACGGCGAGGAGCTTGTAGGCTGGTGGAGCGGTTGGTGCGACCGGTATCCGATTGCGAGCATTGAAGACGGCTGTGCAGAGGACGATTGGGCCGCGTGGAAGCGGATGACCCAGCAACTCGGGCACCGCATCCAGCTCGTCGGGGACGACCTGTTCGTGACGAACGTCGCACGGCTGTCGCGGGGCATCGAGGAGGGGGTTGCAAACTCTATCCTGGTGAAGGTCAACCAAATCGGCACCTTGACCGAGACCATCGATGCCGTGAGTTTGGCCCACCGCAAGGGCTATACGAGCGTGATGAGCCACCGGTCCGGCGAGACGGAGGACACGACGATTGCGGACCTCGCGGTGGCGCTGAATACTGGCCAAATCAAGACCGGATCCGCCAGCCGTTCCGATCGGGTCGCGAAGTACAACCAGCTCCTCCGGATCGAGGAAGAGCTGGGCGACGCGGGCGTTTACCGGGGATTCAATTTCCGGGGCTGAGCGCCGCGACGGCCACCGCGTAGAGGGCGATGCCGGCCGAGACGGAGACGTTGAGGCTGGCGGTCGTCCCTGTCATCGGAATGCGGTAGCGGTCGTCGCACCGCGCGAGCACCTCGGGTGAAAGTCCGGTTTCTTCGTCGCCGAGGACGATGCACAGCGGCCGCTCGAGGAGCGCTTGGCTGATGTCGAGTTCGGACTTTTCCGTCAGGCCGGCCACGCGGATGCCACGGAATTGCAGGTCTTTCAATGCGGCATCGAGGGAGGTGACGCGGGCGACGGGCAGGCGCAGGAGGGCACCGGAAGAGGCCTTGATGGCGTCTTCTTGGATGGGCGCAGAGCCGAGGGCGGGGACGATGAGGCCGGTGGCGCCGAAGCACTCTGCGGAGCGGGCGATGGCGCCGAGGTTGCGCACGTCGGTGACGCCGTCCACAGCTACGAAGAGGGGAGGAGTGCCTGCATCGAAGGCGGCGGCCACGAGTTCTTCGAGGGGAGCGTACGTGATGGGCGAGAGGAATGCGATGATGCCTTGGTGGGCCTTGCGGGTGATGCGGTCGAGCTTTTCACGCGGTACGCGTGAGACCGGCACGTCGGCCGCACGCAGCAGCGCCAGCAGGGCCGTGGTGCGTTCGCCTTTCTCATCCCGTTGAATGAGCACCCGTTGCAGCTCCTTGCCGGCTTCGAGGGCTTCTGCAACGGAGTGCCACCCCATGACGAAGGGGGCAGGAGTGCCCGTCGGCTTGTGGCCATAGGGCTTCGCCCCAAACGGTTTGCGGCCGGGTTTGCGGTCGCCGCCGCTGTAATTGCCACGGCCGGCACCGGAAGGCCTGTCGGGCCGATCTGACCTGTCGGACCGATCGGATCTGTCGGACCGATTTGGTCGGTCGGGACGGTCGGACCGATCTGGTCGGTCGGATTTCTCGGGCCGCGTGAAATCGAGGGAGAAGTCGGGGCGTGGCATGGCAACGGCGTTGGGCGTGCAAGGTAGGCCGTAACTCCGCGGGCCGGCGCTTCGACTCAGTCGGGCTGGATTCTTCCCGTCCGCCAGGCGGTGACCATGCGGTCCCAAGCGGTGCGGAAATTGACCGACCGGTCGAGGGTCCACGCATCGGGGTCGTACGGCGCAGGATCTCGCATAAACCTGAAAATCACAGTATTTACGTTGCCTTCTTCGCCGTAAATCCACCACTCTGACCCCGGCGCAGTGCGCACGCGGGTCGGCACACCGAAGACGATGTGGACCATGCCCCGGTCGGTGCGCCAACCGTCGCGCACCCCCGAGAAATAGACGTTCGCTTCCTCCACCCGGGCATAGTAGGTGGCAATGAGCGCGGCTGCGCGTTCGGGATCTTCTTGGCATGCGAGCCAAAACCCGTCCAGCTCGCCCTTCATGTCCTCTGCACTTCGCATCCGTTCGTATTCGGTCCGGGAGAGGATGTAGCGCGTGGCTTCGACCAAATCGACCACGTTGCGCATGTGCGGAAATTCGAGTCCGCGGCCGTACACCGCGATTTCCGGACTTCCCACGGCGTCGCCCACAAGCAGGTTGACGCCGGGAGCCACGACGAAGGTGGCAGTGCCGGTCGAATCCGCGCTGAGTTTCACGGCGTCGACAAAGTTCAGCGTGTCCTTGCCTCCGCGCATGCCGGCAAAGGGCGGGGCCGGCAGTCGGGCCTCCACTTGGGCATGCGTCCAATTCCAACTTTCAAGCGGCAGCCCGCGCAGCATGAGCGTATCCCCGGCTGCAACTCCTCGGCCATCGACCGGCCAGCCATCGCTCCCGGCGAGGTATCGTCCCGCCGCGTCGCTGGCCAAAACATCGGCCCACGTTTCGGTCGAGCGGTGCCCGTCGCGCACCCGCAGCACCGGATCCTCCCCACCCCCGACGGCCTTCCAGCGCATCCGCCACATCCGGTCCGCCCCGGGCGCAAGGGTGTCCCTCCACGTCCACACGGTACCGTCGGCACGCCCCGCCTCGACGGTGGCCACGAACGGCGCCCCCGGTCCGCTCCTGAGGTACAGCAGTTCCTTGCGGTCCACCGTGAGAAACCACTCCACCGTATCCCCCGGCAGATCCACCCGGGCGACGGCGGGATGCAGCGGCCTCCCCTCGTAATCGTACGGTCTCCTCCGCCCCGCGTCGGCCGTCGGCGCCGTCCCGGCACACCCGAGCCCGCCCACCACGACGAGCACCCCCCCCCACACGGCACCGACCCGGCTCACCCCCAAGAAATTGAGAGCACCACCTCGACCCCGGCACCGAGCGACTCCGCGACGGGACACGTCCGGGCCGTCCGTTCGAGCACCGTCCGGTCCTTTTCCGACAGGCGGTCCCCCGGCACCCACAGGTCCACGTGGATGGCGGCGATGCGGCGGGGCGCCGAAGCCATCGACTTCCAAACCTCCGCACGCATCCCCCCGAGGTCGAATCCGGAGTCGGCCGCTTTGATGCCCATCACCGTCATCATGCACGACGCCAGGGCTGCGGCGACGAGGTCCGTGGGCGAAAAGGCCTCGCCGCGTCCGCGGTTGTCGACCGGAGCGTCGGTCACGGCAGTCGCGCCGCTGCGGCAATGCGTCAATTCGGTGCGCAGGTCGCCTGCGTAGCGGACTGTGAAATCGGCGGGGCGGTCGGGGGCGGTCGTCATGGCTGTAAATTTGGGGCATGGCGGGTCGGTTTGCATCCCTCGTGCTGGTCGGATTGCTTGCAGGGGCGATCGGCCCCTCCGTGGCCGCCCACCCCAAACCGAACCCCACCCCCCACACTCCCACTCACACTCCCACTCACACTCCCACTCATCCCTCACCCTCACCCTCACACTCGTCCCTCTCCCCCCAACCCCAACCCCACACTCCCACTCATCCCTCACCCTCACCCTCGTCCCTCCCCCTCCCCCCCGACTCCGCCCTCCTCCCCACCGACGAGTGGCAGGGAGGATTGCTGATCCACACCCAAGGAGCCGGCCTCGGCATCGCGAAGGCGCGCTACACGGACGCTACGCATTTGCGCACGTGGGGCGCGGACCTGCTGTACATGCGGAATGCGAAAGAGGAAAAGACGTCAAATCCGGTGTACGACGACGGGCGGTCGTACGTCTACGGCAAGGTGAACTCGCTCTTGATGCTGCGCCTCACGGCGGGCAAGACGCATGCGCGGACCCCCAAGTTGCGGCGCGATGCGGTGCGGCTTTCGACGACGTGGCGGGTCGGCGGCGTGTTGGGCCTGCTCAAACCGGTGTACCTGGAAATCGGGTACCCGGACATCCCGTACGACTACATTTCTGTGGAACGCTACGATCCGGATCGGCACTTTTCGGACGACATCTACGGCCAAGCCCCGTGGCTGAACGGAATCGGCGAGTTGCGTCCGGTGCCGGGGCTGCATGCGAGCTATGCGTTCGATTTCGAGTACGGCGAGGAGCGGGAGCAGCTGAAAGCGCTGGTGGTGGGGGCTGCGGTCGATGCGTTTGTTTGGCAACCTGAGATTTTAGCGGAGCGATACAACCAGAACCAGTGGGCGTTTGTTACGCTCTTTGCACGGATGGATGTCGGCCGGCGGTGGACCCGCTAACCGATGCCGAAGGCCCATGAACCCATGACCACACCCACCCCGCACGTCCCTGAACCGACCGGCCGCCGGCCCAAACCCGCATGGCTGCGGGTGAAGTTGCCTACCGGCGAAAACTACCGCCGCGTGCGGGGTTTGGTCGATGAGCACAAGCTGCACACGATTTGTGAGAGCGGTCACTGCCCGAACATGGGGGAATGCTGGGGCGAAGGCACGGCTACGTTCATGATCCTGGGCAACGTGTGCACGCGGAGCTGCGGCTTTTGCAACGTGGCGACGGGCCGGCCGCTCGAGGCGGATCCGTTCGAGCCGGGGCGTGTGGCGGAGTCGGTGAAGTTGATGGGGGTGAAGCACGCGGTGGTGACGTCGGTGGATCGGGACGATTTGGCGGATGGCGGGTCCGAAATTTGGGCGGCGACCGTGCGTGCCATCCGGCACAGGTCGCCCGGCACCACCCTCGAGACCCTCATCCCGGACTTCGCGGGCAAATGGGAGAACCTGCAGCGCATCATCGACGTGCGGCCGGAAGTGGTGTCGCACAACCTCGAGACCGTGCGGCGGCTCACGCGGCAGGTGCGGATCCAAGCGAAGTACGACCGCAGCCTCGAAGTGCTGATGCGCCTGCGCCGCGCGGGGCTGCAGACGAAATCGGGCATCATGCTGGGACTCGGCGAGACCTTCGACGAGGTGGTCGAGGCGATGGACGATTTGCGGAGCGTGGATTGCCAAATCCTCACCCTCGGCCAGTACCTGCAACCGACCCCCCAACACCTGCCCATCGCCGAGTTCATCCACCCGGACATTTTTGCCGAACTGCGCACCCTCGGGCTCGCAAAGGGCTTCCGGTTCGTGGAGAGCGGGCCGCTCGTGCGCTCGAGCTACCACGCTGAAAAGCACGTCCTTCCCGCAGAGTCGCCCTCCGGGGACGTGGGTTGACTCTTGACGCAATTCTGACCGTTGTGGGCGGTCGCTCTTTTGTACCTTTCGCCACCGCCCTTCGTGGGGCAAACAATCGGAACCTGACAGAACCATGCAAGTGAAGTACGCCATTGCCGCTTCGGCGGTCGCCTTCGGAGTCGCTGGAGCCGTGTGGACCATGAATCGCCCAGTTGCGGACATCCCCGCCTACATCCCGCGCGAAGCTGCGGGTCCGGCCGGGTCGCCCGAAGGGGCTTACGAAATCCACAGGA
This sequence comes from uncultured Chryseobacterium sp., assembly GCA_964567615.1. Taxonomy (GTDB): domain Bacteria; phylum Bacteroidota; class Bacteroidia; order Flavobacteriales_D; family Sanyastnellaceae; genus CAMCYM01. Next base: position 3,276 of record CAZMNI010000054.1, on the reverse strand, counting down.
TGCTCCTGGCGGACATCGAAACCGGTGAAATCAACACCGCGGGACTCAATGCCCTGCGTGCCGAGGTCATCCGTTACAATGCCCAAATGCTGGGCAACGGCTCCCGCGCCACGGACCATTACTGGAACGAGATGGGGCCGGACAACGTCGGCGGACGTACGCGCGCCATCGTTGCCATCACCGAGGACCTGCTGTATGCCGGCGCGGTGTCGGGCGGTTTGTGGAGGAGCGACGACGGTGCGAACAAGTGGAACCAGGTCCACGGTTTCCCGAACCTGATGGTGGGTTCGATTGCCGTCTCTGGCAACGGCGCCCTGTACGTCGGTACGGGTTCGCAGTACGACTTCGCCGGTGGAGAAGGAGGTAGCGGGTTCCGCGGCCGCGGCATCTACTGGTCCGCGGACGGCGTGAACTTTGAAATGATCGAGGGCACCGATCCAGGATTCCTCGGCAGCGGGGACTTCACCGCTACGGACGCGCTGGAAACGGACCCGACGAACCCGAACCGCGTGTGGTTCGGCAGCGACGCGGGCATCGGCTACCTCGAGAACGGGGTGCTGTACGAAAACGTGGTCTCGGGCATTCCGGCCGGCCCGGTGGGCGACATCCGCATCGCAGCGGACGGTAGCTACATGCTCGTCGGCATGTCGAACGCCCGCGTCTACCGCAGTACGAACGCGGACTTCACGGCATTTGAATCTGTATCCGGTACGACGTCTTCTGGTTTGCTTCCGCAATCGGGCATGGGCCGGGTGCGCGTGGACATCAGCCAAGACGACAGCGACCACGCGTTTGCCCTGTTCGCAACGAGCGGAGGCGGCTTCGGCGGGCTGTACCATACGGACAACGGCGGGGATACGTGGACGAATGTTTGGCCCTCTGGCATCGCACAGTCGACGCCCCTCCCGCGGAACCAAGGCATCTACGACCTGGCCCTCGGCATCAAGAAGGGGCAGCCGGATCTCGCTTACGTCGGCGGCATCGAGGTGTGGCGCTCGGGACCGAACCAGCAGGCGGAGCTTGCCGCCTTCGCCTTCGATTTCGCCGGCACGAACTTCGACGTCCACGCAGACATCCACGACATCATCTTCACGCCAGCAGGCACGATGTACGTGACCACGGACGGCGGCATCTACAAGAGCACGGACGGCGGTCAGACCTACCTCGAATGCAACCGCGACTATTCGGTGACGCAGTTCTACGGCATGGACCACAGCTCGCGCAGCGCGGTCCTCGGTGGCACGCAGGACAACGGCAGCCTCATGATTCCGTCGAACGGCTACTTCCTCAGCGACCAGGAAGCCATCGAGGTCCACGGCGGTGACGGGTTCGATTGTGTGATTTCGAAGGTGACGGATGCGCCGGGTTGGACCTACGCGTGGATGGCCTCTTCGCAGAACGGTGGACTCGTCCGGGGAACCCTTTCGCCGGGTGCATCGAACAACTACGGGCAATTCTGGGACGACGACATCATCGAACTCGCGAACGACGCGGGCGAAATCGGCCAGTTCTACTCGGTCGTGTCGATGTACGAGAACACGAACGACCTGAACACGGAGCGCACGGTCATTCTCGTGAATCCCTATGGCACGACGGTGACGGACAGCACGTTCACGCTCCTTACGAGCAACCAGAACCTGCCGTTTGAATACACGTTGCCGGCCGGGGTGGAGTTGCCGTACTACGACCAAATCGTACGCCCGGACCGCCTCCTCGACGCTCCGCTCACGGAAGACCCGGAGTACTTCTGGCTCGACCCGCAGGTCGCCATCCCGCAAGAGGAATGTGAAACGGACCCGGTGACCGGTGAGGAAGTGTGCGACACGCTCTACTTCCACCCGGGCGACACGTTGAACAACATTCCGGGCCGGTTGAAGGTGCGCGACCCGTACACCTGCATCACGGCCACGGGTTTTGTCGGTGCAGACGGAATTTGGATCACCCGTGATGGCATGAACTTCAACACCACCCCGGACTGGATCCGCTTGGATGCCGCACCGTTGGGCGGTGGCACGAAGGAAATCGAGTTCACGGTGGGCGATAACCCGGAGTCTGGCAACCACATGTTTGTCAGCGGTTGGGACGGCAAGCTCTACCGCTTCGACGGGCTGCACGACATCTACACGCAGGAGGATGTGCCGGCGAACATGCGCAAGCAAATCCTTTCGGTGGGTGCAGCGGTTACGGGTGTCGCGGTGGACCCGAACGATCCGAACCACGTGATTGTGACCATCGGCGGCTACGGCACGGTCACTTCCGGCAAGGTGCAGGAGACCTTCAACGCCCTTTCGGATTCACCGACGTGGAGCAACATTTGGCTCACCGGCGAAATGGGCAAGATGCCCTGCTACGATGTGGTCATCGATGCGATGGACCCCTCGGGCAACACGATCCTCGTGGGCACCGAGTACGGCATCTACGCTTCGGACGACGGAGGCGAGACCTGGGTGCCTGCGAACTCGAACATGGCGCCCACCGCCGATGGCGTAGCGGCACCGGTCTTTGACCTGAAGCAGCAGTGGCGCGGATCGGAGCAGTGGGTGAACCCATCAAACCAAGGGGCCATCTACGCAGCCACCCACGGACGCGGCATCTTCCGGTCGGACCTCTTCCTCGGCGCCCAGGAGCCGACCGCAGCGGCCGCCGCGGAAGCTGTTCAGGGCATGAAGGTGTACCCGAACCCCCTCACGGGCGACGTGGTCCGCTTCGAGACCGGCCTGCGCGGAGACTTCCGTGTCGAGATTTTCGACCTCAGCGGACGCGTCGTCGTCAACCGCGACATCCGGTCCCACGCCGGCGGCCCCATCGAACTCGATGCCGCCCGCCTCGCAAACGGCACCTACGTCTTGCGCGCCGTCACCGGCCGCACCCACCAAACCGCAAAACTCATCGTCAAGCGTTGACCGGGCGCCTGCTGCGCAGGCGAGTTTGAGATTGAGTTTGGGATTGAGTTTGGGATTGAGTTTGAGTGAGAGTTTGAGTTTGGGATTGAGTTTGAGATTGAGAGGGCCTCGGGACGTACGCGTTCCGGGGCCTTTTTAGTTTGAGTGAGAGTTTGAGTGAGAGATTGAGTGAGAGTTTGAGTTTGAGTTTGAGTTTGAGTGAGAGATTGAGTTTGAGTTTGAGTGAGAGTTTGAGTTTGAGTTTGAGAGAGCGGGGCGGTGGGTGCTTTCTGGGGGCACATCATGCAAAGCCGCACAGCAGCAACCTCCAGCCGGCGCCCTCACCCCTCAATCTATCCCCTCACCCTGTTTCCGCGGCGCAGCCGCGCCTCAC
>CAZMNI010000053.1:0-11233 GCA_964567615.1 uncultured Chryseobacterium sp. | reverse complement strand
AGCACTTCGCGGACTGAAGCCGGGCGACGCTGCGCGTCGCGGGTTGGGGTTGGGGACGAGGGTTGATGACGTTTTCGACGTGCCGCCTTCCCGTCCTCGACCTCTGCCTCATTTCTTCATGCGGGTGCGCATGAGGCCCCAGAGCATGCGGGAGATTTGGTCCCCGTCGGCGCGGAGCTGGTCGGCGAGAGAGCGCGGCACGCGGCCTTCTGCTTCGAGGATCGCCATGCCGGCCAGGGCCTCTGCGACGGAGCCGCGGGCAGTCGAAAAGAACTTCAGCTGCTCGGCGGGGTAGATGGAGGCGTGGCCTTCGACGAGGTTAAGGACGAGCGACGCTGCGCGTCGCGAGAACAGGGACGAGGGTTGAGGACGAACTCAACGAACGGCTTGCTCGTTCCCAACCACAATCTCAACCTCGTCCTGCGCGGCTCCGCCGCGCCCATCCCCATCCCCAACCTCGTCCCGCGCGGCTCCGCCGCGCCCGTCCCCAACCCTCGTCCTCAATCCTTGGCGCGGTGCAGCCGCGCCCAACCCCAACCCCAACCTGTTCCCTCGAGGCTCCGCCTCACTTCACCCACGTCAGCTTCCCGAGATCCACCGTCGTGCGGAGGCGGCCGCCGAAGAGGACGACGGCGCGGGTGCCGGAGAGGGAGAGGACTTCGCCGCGCTCGGAGCCGCCGTCGCGGAGGCGGACGGTGCTGCCGACTGCGATGCGGTCGGTGTGGTGGTCTTCGCGCGGGGGGGCGTTGAGTTTGCGGGTCTTTTTTGCGGTGGCGCGCTTGGCGGCGACGAGGCGGGCGGCGTCTTCGACCCGGGCCCGTTCGACCGCAAGGAATTTGCGGAAGTCTTCGAGCAGGGCCTTTGTGCCAGCAGCGGAAGAGTTTTCGAGGTAGCGGTCGATGAACTGCTGAAGTTTGCGGCCGCGGATGATGGCTTGGTTTGCGGTTTCAGCTTGGGCGGCGAGCGCGTCGGCGCGTTCGAGGATGTACGCCCGTTCTGCGGTGATGGCGGCGAGTTGCTGTTCGTGCTCGACCTCCTTTTTCAGGGTGCGGTCGGTCAGGCGGGCCAGGGTGGATTTTTCGCGCTGCAGTTCGCCGATGAGGTCGTCGAGCCGGACGCGGTTGCCGTCGAGTTTGGCCTTTGCCCGCGCGATGAGTTCCTTCGAAATGCCATTCGTTTCCGCGACTTCGAAGGTGAACGAGCTGCCCGGGGTGCCCACCTCGAGTTTGTAGAGGGGCTGCAGCGTTTCACGGTCGAAGCGCATGGAGCCGTTCCGGGCTTCCGGGAGCTGGGCGGCGCGCGTCTTGATGTTGCCGTAGTGGGTGGTGATTACGCCGAAGCTGCCGCGGCTGTAAAGCTCTTCGAAGAACACCTCGGCCAGTGCTCCGCCCAGCTCCGGATCGGAGCCCGTACCAAACTCATCGAGCAACAGCAACGAACTCGCATCGGCGGTTTCCAGGAAGTGGCGCATCCGTCCCAGCCGGTAGCTGTAGGTGCTGAGTTGGTTTTCAATGCTCTGGTGGTCGCCGATGTCGGTGAGGATCCGGTTGAACCAGCCCATCTCGCTGTTCGGGTGGGCCGGGATGAGCAGCCCGCTTTGCAGCATGAGCTGCAGCAGCCCCACCGTCTTGAGCGTGATGGACTTTCCGCCGGCGTTGGGCCCAGAGATCACGAGCATCCGGGCGTCGGCCCGGAGTTGCACCGTTTGCGGCTCGGTGCGTGCTCCGGTACCGGCATTGCGCAGGAGCAGCAGCGGATGGTAGGCGTTGATGAGGTGAAACCCCGGAGCTTTGCGCAAAGACGGGAGGTCTGCGCGCATTTCGAATGCGAGTTTTGCGCGTGCCTGCACCCAATCGAAGCCCACAATCAAGGTTTGGTACGCCTGCAGCAGCGGCAAATGGCGGCGCATCGCCCGGGTGAGTTCGCGCAGGATCCGCTGGATTTCTTTGCGCTCGTCGTCGCGCAGCATCTCGAGTTCGAAGCCGAGCGGCACGTTCGCGGCCGGCTCGATGAAGGTGATCGAGCCGTTGTTCGACATGCCCAGCACCGAGCCGGTCACTTTGCGCTTGTGGGTGCTGCCTACGGCCAACACGCGGCGGTCGCTGATGTACCCTTCGCGGATGTCCGCTAACCAGCCGCGTTCGTCGCAGTCCTTCATGATTTTCATGAAGTTGCGGTTGATGGTGCGCCGCACGCGCAGGATTTCTTCGCGGAGGGTGACGAGCCGGCTGCTGGCATCGCTCCGCACGAGGCCTTTCGCATCGAAGACCCGGCCGATTGCCACGATGAGTTCGTCCGTAGGGCGCACTTCGCCCACCAACGCGCACAGCCGGGGCAGCGATTTCTCAGCTCCGTGCAGCGCTGTGCACACCTCGTTGCCGAACACCGATGCGGCAAGAACCCGCCCGAAGCCAGCTTCGTCCAGCACGCTCTCCTTGACCTCTAAGAGTTGCAGTTCGCGGGTCAGCTCGTCCACCGACACGGCCGGGAAGGGCTTGCCCTCGCTGCGGACCCGCGTGAATTCCTTGACTTCTTCGAGGGCGCGCAGGGCTTCTTTGCGGCCGCTGTACGGCACGAGGTCGGCCGCCCGCGCCTTCGCGGTGGGGCCGTGCGCATGCCGCTCGAGCAGCGCCCGGACGACGTCGAACTCGAGGTCGGCGAGGGTCGTCGCGTCGGCGGGAGGGAAGAAGCGGGGATGCGCCATCGGTACGAAGGTCGGTCAGGATGCGGCGGGCATGGTCAGGCCGCGGGCTGCACATGCGGCTCGGACCCGGTCGAGCACCGCGCCGGGCCGGTCGGCGGGCACCCACGACAGGCCGGGCATGCTGCGGAACCAGGTGGTTTGGCGCCGCGCGTATTGCCGGGTGTGGGCGCGGATGGCGTCGAGGGCTTCCGTGCGGGTCCGCTTGCCCTCGAAGTGGTCGAACCACTCGCGCAAGCCCACGGTTCTCAGCGCATTGAGGTGCGCAAGCGGGTGCAGTCGCCGGGCTTCGTCTTCCATGCCATCGGCCACCATGCGGTCGAGCCGCGCGGCAATCCGGGCATGCAGTTCCGGCCGGGGGAGGTCCAAACCCAGCACCAAGGTGTCAAACGGCACGTCGCCTGCCGGGGCTCCGGTTTGGAAGGAAGAAAACGGCTTCCCCGTCGCCCGGCACACCTCGAGGGCCCGGACGACCCGGTGTGGATTTGCGCGGTCGATCCGCGCGTAGGTCACTGGGTCGCGCTCCGCGAGTTCGTCCACGAGGGCCGCCAGCCCTTGCCGGTCCAACTCTTCCATCAGCGCGGCCCGCACGCCCGCGTCGGCCGGCAGGTCGTCGAGCCCGTGCAGCACGGCATGCAGATACAGCCCGCTCCCGCCGGCCAGCACCGCGGTGCGCCGACGCTGAAACACCCCTTCGAGCACCGCCCGCGCCTCCGCACCGTACCGCCCGGCGCTCATCGGCTCGGCCGGATCCAGGCACGCGACGAAGTGGTGCGGGACGTCCCCCATTTCCGCTGCCGTCGGGGCGGCCGTGGCGATCTCCATCCCGCGGAAGATTTGGCGAGCATCGGCGTTGAGGACTTCGGTTCCCAGGGCCCGCGCGCACTCGACGGCGCAGGCCGTCTTCCCCACGGCCGTCGGCCCCGCGAGCACCACGAGCAACGGCCGCTCCCCGCTCTCCGGCGCGCGATCAGTAGCGGTCGTCCAACCCATCCAAATCCATGAACTCCGGCCCGCCCTCGTGGTCATCGCCTTCCCCATCTTCATCGAGTTCAGCCAGATACGCATCGATGTCCGGGTCACCGGTCAGCTCCGGTCCGCCGGCTTCTGCACCGCTCAGCGCAGCGAGCAAGTCGTCGAAATTGTCTGCCTCACGGCTATCCACCGCCGGCGCATCGCCGAAGGCCCACGTCACCCGGGGATAGGCCGCTCCCGCCTCCGGCTCCACGAAGGCCACTGGCTCGACATAGAAGCACCACATCCGCAGGAAGTCGTACACGTACACGGCCCGCGCATCGGCATCGGGCAGCAGCGCACCGACGCGTGCTTCGGTCATCGACCGCGGTTCCGCCGGTTTCTTCGGCAACAGGGGGCGGTCCTCGAAATCAAGTTCGTCGTCGTCCAGCCCCAACTCGAGGTCAGCCACCGGCATGTCGAGGAGCGGAAATTCGTCGCCCCGATCCCACGCCTCGTTGCTCCGGTAGAAGGAGGCGAGCTCGCCGGCCTCCCAGCCGAACCCCTTCAAAATCGCGTCGTGCAAGGCGAGCAGCGGCGCGTCGGTCGCAATCTCGATGTCGCGGAACACGTCGTTCTCGGTGTCGAGGATGACCCGCAAGCGTGCAATGGAAGCCATGTCCGAAAGGTACGGCCGGATGTGGCTCCCGCCCGCGAACCGCCGTACCTTCGGCGCGATTTCTCAGCGCCCATGACCCTGCTTTCCCGCATCGATACCCGGATCGTGAAGATCTTGGTTGCCGCCGCTTCGGTGGCGTACGCCGTTTACTTGTTCACGAAAGGATACTGGGGGGCAGGCATCGGCATGGTCCTGGTCGCTACGGTAGCGGTCCTCGCTTCGCTCCAAAGCATCCGCATGCTGTTCGTCTTCGTCAACTTGCGGCAGCAGCGCATGGACGATGCCCGCAAATGGCTTGCGCGGGTGAACCCGGCGCACCTTTGGCCCCGCCGCCGCTCGACCTACTATTTCATGATGGGCAGCCTCGCCATGGAGCACAACATGAACGAGGCGGACCGCTTGCTCCGCGAGGCCATCCGGCTCGGGCTCAAGCAGTCAACGGATCTTGCGATGGCCAAACTCAACCTGGCCATCATCGCCTCCTCCCGCCGCAAAACCCGTGAAGCCGCGGTCTTGCTGGCCGAATGCAAGCGCCACGACACGAAGGGCTTCCTGAAAAAAGAGATCAAGCAAGTCGAACAGGCGATCAAAAATCCCCAACAGGTCCGGATGCGCGCGAGGTGAGGCGACGCTGCGCGTCGCGGGATGGGGTTGGGGTTGGGGTTGGGGACGAGGTTGGGGTTAGACCGAGTGCATTCGATAGATGCTGGTTCGGTGGAGGCGATTCGAATCAAGTCAGTTCACGAGGGATTTTCTGCCATTGCGAGGAATCTTGTGGCCAATCGATTGGGAATTTCGTTGATTCGCGGGCATGAACTGGAACGTACTGCGGACGGTGCTTTTGGATTTGGCGGTGTTTGTGTTGGCGGTGGTGGTGGGCGCTGCGGTGAACGGGGCGATTGTGTCGCTCGGAGCCGGGCTCGTGCCGCTGCCGGAGGGTTTGCCGCCGGAGGCGAACATGAACACGCCGGAGGGCATTCGGGCGGCCGTTCCACATTTGGCCCCCCTGCATTTCCTCTTTCCGTGGCTTGCGCACGCCATCGGCACGCTCGCCGGTGCAGTCATCGCGGCGCGTTGGACGTCCCTGCGCATGCGCACCTTCGCGGCCTATGCGATCGGGCTGCTGTTCTTCTCAGGTGGCCTGTGGATGGCCACCCAAATCCCAGATCCCGCCTGGTTCGTCGTCCTCGACCTCAGCCTGGCCTACCTCCCCATGGCGTGGCTCGCCTTGCGGCTCGTGAAGCGGTAACGAATCCTGCGACGCGTGGCGTCGCTGGTTGGGGTTGGGGTTGGGGTTAGGGGAGGTGCGCCTCATGTTTTAACTCAGCCCCGACCCTTGTTCTCAATCTTTGGCGCGGCTTGCCGCGCCCGTCCTCAACCCGCGAGGCACAGCCTCGCTTCGTCCTCAACCTCCACCCTCGTTCTGCGCGGCGCAGCCTCGCCCGTCCTCAACCCTTGTTCTGCGCGGCACAGCCGCGCCCGTCCTCGTCCCGCGAGGCGCAGCCTCGCCCGTCCCTCACTCCGCCAGCAGTGCTTCCACGGAAGATTCAAGGCGGGCGGAGGCGAGGAATTGGGTTTCGAGGGGGGCGGCGAAGGGGAAGGCCGTGTCGAGGGAGGCGCAGCGTGCGACCGGGGCGTCGAGGTGGCGCCAGCACATCTCGTGAATGCGGGTGGCGATTTCGGCGCCGATGCCGCCGGTGAGGGTGTCCTCGTGCAGGACGAGGGCGCGGCTTGTGCGGCGCACGCTTTCGAAAACCGCCTCTTCGTCCCACGGGAGCAGGGTCCGGAGGTCGATGATCTCCAGGTCCAAGTCCGGACGGCGGGCGACGAGCTCGAGTGCCCAATGCACGCCGAGGCCGTAGGTGATGATCGTGGCTGCGGAGCCGGATCGGACCGTGCGGGCTTTTCCGAACGGAACCGCGTACGGACCTGCAGGAATGCGGCCAGAAAGGGAGCGGTAAAGGAATTTGTGTTCGAAGAAGAGGACCGGGTTCGGGTCTTCGAAGGCCATCCGGAGGAGGCCTTTTGCGTCAGCAGGGGTGGAGGGGTAGGCGATTTTCAGGCCGGGCACGTGGAAGAACCAGGCTTCCGTGCTTTGGGAATGGAACGGTCCGGCGGTGACGCCGCCGCCGGTGGGCATGCGGACGACCACGTCGGCGGGTGCGCCCCAGCGCCAGTGGATTTTGGCCAAATTGTTGACAATCTGATTGAATCCGCACGTCACAAAGTCGCTGAACTGCATCTCCACCATGGCCTTGCGGCCGGAAATCGACAGGCCCAGCGCGGTGCCTACGATGGCCGATTCGCACAGCGGCGTGTTGCGGATGCGGTCCTTGCCAAAGCGGTCCACGAAGCCCTCGGTGACCTTGAAGACGCCGCCGTATTCGGCGATGTCTTGGCCCATGAGGACAAGGCCGGGGTGGGCGTCGAGGGCTTCGGCGAGGCCTTCGGAGATGGCGTCGATGAGGCGGAGTTCGCGGGCGGCGGGGTCCGCCGCCGCGGCGGATTCCGGTTGGTCGATCACGGGGACGGACGGCGTGGGGACGGGGGCATACACCGCAGCGAGCTCGTCGGCGACCGACGGGGTGATGGGCGGTTCCGCGGCCGCCTCGCGCAGGCCGGCCTCGATGGCGTCCCGGTGTTCTGCACGGACCGCTGCGATGAAGTCGGCGTCGAAGAGCCCTTCGGCCTGTCCCCAGGCTTCGAAGCGGGTGCACGGGTCGACCTGGGCCCAGCGGTCGATGAGGCCTTCCGGGTAGTATTTGGTGCCCGACGCCTCTTCGTGGCCGCGCATCCGGAAGGTCTTGAACTCGAGCAAAATCGGGCGGGGCCGCATCCGGATGGACCGTGCGGCGTCGCGCACCGCGAGGTACACGGCCAGCACGTCGTTGCCGTCCACTTGGATGGCATCTTCCGCCGGAATACCGTAGCCCACCGCCTTGTCGGTGAAGTGGGCGCATCGGAACTGCTCGGCCGACGGCGTCGAAAGGCCCCACGCGTTGTTTTCGATGCCGATCAGGACCGGCAGATTCCACACCGCCGCCACGTTGACGGCTTCGTGGAAGTCGCCTTCGCTGGCACCGCCGTCTCCGGTGAACACGAGGGTCGCCTTGCACGACCGGTCCAACTTGCTCGCCAGTGCGATGCCGTCGGCGATGCCGAGCTGCGGGCCCAAATGCGAGATCATCCCCACCAGCCGGTGCTCCATCGAGCCGAAGTGGAAGGAGCGGTCGCGCCCATTCGTGAAGCCGTGGGCCTTGCCTTGGAACTGCGCAAACAGCCGTCCGCACGTGATGCCCCGCGTGGTGAATACCCCGAGGTTGCGGTGCATCGGCAAAATGAACTCGTCGGCGTCCATCGCGGCGGCGGCGCCGACGGAGATGGCCTCTTGGCCCATGCCGCTGAACCACTTGGAGATCTTGCCCTGCCGCAGTTGGCTGAGCATTTTCTCCTCGATGAGCCGCGGCAGCATGAGCTTGCGATACAAACCGCGGATTTCGTCGGTGCTGAGGTCGCCGCGGTGGAAGCGGAGGGGGTTGTGCGGAAAGGCGTCCTGCATGGTGGCGGCAAAGGTACGGCGGGGGACCCTGCGGCTATCTTCGCGGCATGGCGGAGGAACAGGCCGGCGCGGTGCGCCGCGTGGAGGTGCGGGTGCCGGCGCGGGAGGCGGCCGAGCCGGCCGCGGTGGCGCGGGCGGTGGCGGCGGCGGCCGGTGGGGCGGTGGGGGATTACCGGGTCGTGCGGAGGAACCTCGATGCGCGCCGCCGACCGGTGCAGGCCGTCCTGACGGTCGAGGTGGCCCCGCCCGGGAGCTCGTTGCCGCCAGAGTCCTTGCCCGGCGGCGCGCTGCCGCCTGTCCCGGACGGCGCGCCGGAGGTCGTCGTGGTGGGCATGGGCCCCGCCGGCCTGTTCGCCGCGCTGACCCTCGTGCGGCAGGGCATCCGGCCCATCCTGGTGGAGCGCGGTGCACCGGTGCGGGAGCGCCGGCGGGATTTGGTCCGCATCACCCGCGAGCACCAGGTCGATCCCGACTCGAATTACTGCTTCGGCGAAGGTGGCGCCGGGACCTACAGCGACGGCAAACTGTACACGCGCAGCCACAAACGCGGCGACCTGCGTGCTGCGTTAGCGGACCTCGTGCAGTTCGGGGCTTCACCGGACATCCTCATCGAGGCCCATCCGCACATCGGCACGAACAAGCTGCCCGGCATCATTTCGGCGTTGCGCGAAGCCCTCGAAGCCGCTGGGGCCCGCTGCCGGTTCCGCACGCGGCTGGTGGGGATCGACCGCGCAGTGGGACAGGTCACGGCCGTCCGGCTCGTGTCCACCGCCCTGCCCGACGCCCCCGAAGAACGCCTGCCGACGCCGGCGGTGGTCCTGGCCACGGGCCACAGCGCCCGCGACGTGTTCCGGATGCTCCACGCCTCGGGCATTGCAGTGGAGGCAAAGCCCTTCGCGCTCGGGGTGCGCATCGAGCATCCGCAGGCGGCCATTGACCGCATCCAATACCACGGAGAATCAGGTGATTACTTGCCTCCGGCAGCCTACAGCCTCGTATGCCAAGCCGAAGGCCGCGGCGTCCACAGCTTCTGCATGTGCCCCGGCGGAATCATCGCTCCCTGCGCAACTTCGCCCGGCGAAATCGTGACGAACGGGTGGTCGCCCTCGAAGCGGAACAACCCGTTTGCAAACTCCGGGATGGTGGTCCAGCTGGATGCGGACGTTTGGGAAGCGGCCGGGTTCACCGGGCCGCTCGGTGCCCTCGACTACCAGGCCTCCGTCGAACGGGCCTGCCACGACGCGGCCGCCCGGCACTCCGGCCGCGCCCCGGGCCAAACCGCACCCGCACAGCGCCTCACGGACTTCCTCGCCCGCCGCCCCTCGCGGGACCTCCCGCCCCACAGCTACACCCCCGGCGCGGTCCCCGTCAACCTCCACGACGTCCTGCCCCCCGCCATCGCCCGCCCCCTCGCCGCCGGGCTCGCCGAATTCGCCCGCCGCATGCCCGGCTTCCTCCACCCCGACGCCGTCCTCCTCGCCCCCGAAAGCCGCACCAGCTCGCCCGTCCGCATCCCCCGCGACCCGGCCACCCTCGCCCACCCCGCCGTCGCCGGGCTCTACCCCACCGGCGAGGGCGCGGGCTACGCCGGCGGCATCCTCAGCGCCGCCCTCGACGGCGTCCGCGTCGCTACCGCCTTGTCCCTCGTGCTGCGCCGCACGGAGGCATAAAAAAAGGGACCGACTTGCGCCGGTCCCCGTGGAGATATAGTGTACCGGTTGCCCGGCGGATGCCCCACTCAGTCTTCGGTCAAGATGACGTCCGGAATCGACGCGGCATTGTCGAGCAGGATCCGCTCCTCGAGGAGGCGTGCTTCCTGGATGCCGAGCGGCCGTCCGTTCAAATCGCCGACCACAAAGGCAGCCGGGAATCCATACGCTTGAATGGCAGCGAGTTGGCGCTCTGCATCCTGCTCGGTTGCGACCGGCAGCGTGCTGAACCGCAGCTGTCCGTTGTCGTCGAATACCGGCTTGATGAGGCCTGCCTTCAAGGCTTCGTTCACGAGATCCATGTTCACATCCCGCACGGATTCAGCGAGCTGGATGCGGTACCGCGGGCGCAGATCGGGGTGTGCTCCCAGCGGAACGCTCGAGGGAATCAAGGCATCGGCCTTCACCTTCGGCGGCTCAACGGAAGCCGTAGCTGTCGCAGGTGCAGCCGCAGCAGCGGGCTTTCCTCCTTCGGGTTTACCTCCTTCTGGCTTACCGCCTTCGGGTTTTCCGCCCACCGCGGCAGCCAACGCGCGTTCTGCAGCGGTCAATCCCGTTGCATCCACCGCCGTCGTAGCGGTCTTCGGTGCAGCCGGGTCTTTCGATTCGATGCGGGCATAGGCCACGACCGGCTCTTCAGAAACTGTCTTCGGAGCGAGCAGTTGCTCCCATTCGGTGGCGGTGTGCACGCTGCCGTTGAGGTCCACCTGGGCAAGTGCAGGTGAGAACACTTCGGCATCGAGGTAATCTGCTACACCGTCGCCATCTGAATCGGTGGGACATCCTGTGGCATATACCGTTACGCCCCCCGGAGTGCCCGGGCATTCGTCTTTGCGGTCACGCACACCATCGCCGTCTGCATCCGCGAATCCGCTCTTGCGGTTATCGGTGGCCCGTCGGCGATTGACGTCCGTCAAAGTGCTCACGTTTACGCCGATGCCCATCTCTGCCATGTGCAGATAGTCTGCGCTGGCGGCATGTGGATTCAGCGAAGATTCCGGACCGAGCAACACCGTGTAGGCAAACCGTCCATACACACCGTCTGTCAGCTGCACATCGCAACCGGCCTGTACGGGCAGGGCCACGGCGTAGTCCCGCAAGGACTTCGTTTCGTAGGCATAATCCCGCGAAATCCGACGGGCATAATCCGCTGCTTCCGGGTGATTTTCAGGCATGTCGTAGATCCAGCCGTCGGACCAAAAGTGGTACGCCTGGCCCATGCTGTTCCCTAAATCGAGTTCATTTTGCTGCACCACGACCGCAACACCAGCTGCACCCCAAGGATTCAACTTCCGGGTCTTCGAGGTGAACGGTTGGATGCGCAGTCCCGCCGAGGCGGATGTAAACGAACTGCGCTCCAGTGCACGGTCCGCAGCGGACAAGCCCATCCGTCCCACACCGGCACGGGTGGTTAGGTGGAGGCGTTCCATGAGCGGAGTAGAGGCTTCGAACGAAGCTGCCAAAGCGCCGGTCGGGGCCACGCGAACACCGTTCTCGGTGCGCTGCGATCCCACAAAACCGGACGGTCCTGCTGCCGTGGTTACGGACCACTGGGCCCAAATACCGGGAACAAGGAGAAGAATTGCGAGGGCGAATACGAAATGCCGCATCGGTTGGAGGGTTGATTTGGC
>CAZMNI010000052.1:2676-11345 GCA_964567615.1 uncultured Chryseobacterium sp. | reverse complement strand
GTTTCGCCGCGCAGCGGCGCCTCACACGGTTTCGCGGCGCAGCCGCGTTTGGTCCCTCCACCTGCGGGTGTTCAAAACCTGCCCGATGGGAGGGGAAAGTGCGCTGCGAATTCCGGCACCTTGCAGGGTTAAGCGATGGGTAGAAACCGAAGTGAACTGGCCTGGCGGCCAGAGGTGTTTCGTTTGGCGCTGCCGGAAGACCGGAAGCGGCTGGATGCCCTGCGCTTAGAAGGCGGAGTGCGGGAAGAGGTCGATGCGCTCGAGAACCAAGTGGCGGAATTGGTCACCATCCGCAAGCCGGAGCTCGCCAACAACCCGGCAGGGTTCCAGCAGGCCGTGCGAGCGGAATTGGGACCCGGGGGCTGGGAAACGTACGGTGCGTGGGTCCACTACCCGTGGAGCGGCGTGCTGGTGCGGACCCTCGGGGAAGCGGAGTTTGTGGAAGTGCGGACGAACCGCAACCGACTCCGGATCACGGCGGAGGAACAGGCCGTGTTGGCGGCGAAGACCGTCGCGGTGGTGGGCTTGAGCGTGGGGTCCACCTTTGCGGTGGTGGTGGCGATGGAGCGGTCGTGCGGCCGCATCCGCCTCGTGGACTTTGACGGAATTGAATTGTCAAATTTGAACAGGATTCGTGCGGGGATAGCGCAGGTGGGGTTGCCCAAATGGGCCGTAACCGCCCGTGCCATCGCCGAAGTGGATCCGTATCTGCAGGTCGAAGTGGTGCCTGACGGGCTCAAACCGCACACCGTCGAGGCGGTGCTGTCCGGATGCGATCTCGTGTGCGACGCCTGCGACGAATTCTCAGCGAAAGCTCTGTTGCGCCGGGAGGCGAAGCAGCGCCGGATTCCCGTGGTCATGGACACCAGCGACCGCGGGATGCTGGACATCGAGCGGTACGACCTGCCCGGCGTGGAGTACTTGCACGGGCGCATCCCGGAGGAGGATTGCGAGCGGATGGCCGGTGGAGGCGCGGTTCCGGGGGATTTGCGGCTGTTTGTGGACCTGGACCGGGCTTCGGACCGGGGGCGGTTGAGTTTGGCCGAGGTCGGATCCACGCTGGTGGGCTGGCCGCAACTGTATTCCGAGGTGGCTGCCGGTGGGGCGCACGCGGCCGAGGCCGCACGCCGCATCCTGCTGGGCGAGCGCATTCCCGATACCCGAATTTTCCTTGCACTGCATGATCAGCTCACCGAATCCTTCGCTTGATCGCCTCCGCGGGGCGGATCGCGTGTCCTCCGTCGTGGTCCGGGTGTACCGGGCAGACCGGCACGTGGCCACGAGCGAGGCGTTGGTCGCCGGGCACCAAGCGGTGCTGTCGGCCTACGGGATTCGCAAACTGGTGACGTTCAACACGTCGTGGATCGGGAATCCGGAGGTCGTCGTGATCGCCGCGCTGGCGGACGGGGGAACGCGGGTACTCGGCGGTGCGCGGATGTACCACGGCCGCAGCATTGAATACCTGCCGATGTACCAGGCGGTGGGGGACCAAGATCCCGGGATGGGACGTTGGTTCGCACCGTTCGGCGCGGAAGGCGCATGGGAACTGGCGGGGCTGTGGAATTCGATGGAGCTCGCGGGGATGGGCGTGGAAGCGACGTACCTCGTGCGGGCGGCGATGGCCGCGATGCTGCTGATCAGTGCGCGGCACCTGTTCGCATTGACTTCGCCGGTGACGCGCAGGATGCAGGCGGCGCTGGGCTTCGGCACGGAGCCGGAGGTCGGCGACGGTGGCTTTTTTACCTACCCGACGGAACGGCTGCGCGCGACGATTGCCCGGTTCACTTTCCCGGAAAATTTGGAAGATGCGACGCCCGAAGTGCGCGAGCAGTTGCGGGAGGTGTGGGCCGACCCGATGGGCTTTGAACATGCGGTGGACGGCCCGAAGGGCGCGCTGCGGATCCGTTTCGAACTGGAACTCTGATGGTGGGCGTTCGCGCGATCGTTCTGTTCGTGCTGCTTGCGGGGGCTTGGGCAGCCCCCGGCCAAACCTTTCTCGGACGCCGCCTCGAGGTACTTCCGGATTCCGTCCCTGAAGCGCGTGCCGTCGAGGACCTCGCTGGCCGCACCGACTGGACCCCCTTGGAAGCAGACGTCCCGAACCTCGGCACGTCGAGCCGGGAGCGGTGGCTGCGGCTCGTGCTCGACCCGGCCGTGGAATCCGGACTCCTCCTCGAAGTCCAAAACCCCACCCTCGACGCCGTCGACTGCCACTTCATCTGCGACGGCCGGGTCGTACAAAGCCAGGGCCTCGACAACTTCGGAACGTACCGCAGCTTCGCCGTCCCGCTCGACGCCTGCGAACAGCTCACCGCACTCATCCGCGTCAAGTCCGGCGCCCAGCTGCTGCTGCCCATGCGCCTCGCCGGACCCCGCGACGTCGACCGGGATGCAGACCGGCGCAACCTCTTCTTCGCGGCCTACGCAGGCATCATCGCCGTGATGCTCCTGTACAACCTGTTCCTCTACTTCAGCGTGGGCGACCGGAGCTACTTGATCTATTCCGTGTTCGTGTTCGTGATCGGCGGGACCCAACTCGTCCTGAACGGCTACGCTCCGATGTTCGGAGTCGAGCCGGGGTCGTGGGTGGGCGTGCGCATGACCCACCTCTCCGGCATCCTGAGCGGGTGGGTGACAGTTGGGTTTGCGCAGGCCTTTCTCCAACTCAAAGACTACACGCCGCGGCTGAACAAGGTGCTGTACGGCTACGTCGGGCTGTACGCCGTTGCATTGGCGCTCGTGGTTGCGGGCCTGTTGCCCGAGGCGTACAACCTCATCAATTTCTGCGCCCTCGCCGTCCCGCTGCTGGTGTATGCGAGCATCTCTGCCCTGCTGCAGGGCTACCGTCCGGCGGGGTACTTCCTCCTCGCCTTTATCCTGTTCATCCTCGCGGTGTTGGTCTTCGTGCTCAAGGATTACGGCGTCATCCCTTACAACGCGTGGACGTTCTTTTCCCTCCCGGCAGGCAGTGCGCTCGAGGTGGTGCTGTTGTCGCTTGCCCTTGCCAGCCGCATCAACCAATTGAAGCGAGAAAGCGCCGAGGCGAGGGAAGAACAGTTGCGCATGTCGCAACTCAATGAGCAACTTGTGCGCGAGAAAAACTCGGAGCTGGAGGGGAGGGTGCGGGAGCGGACGGCCGAGTTGGAACGGAAGAATTTGGAGTTGAAGAGTGCCATGTCGGACTTGCACAGCGCGCAGGACCAGCTTGTCCAAAACGAGAAACTGGCCTCCATCGGCCAACTCACCGCGGGCATCGCCCACGAGCTGAACAACCCCATCAACTTCGTGACTTCGTCTGCCCATTCCCTGCGCCGCGACATCGACGACCTGAACACCGTTGTCAACGGGGCGCTGGCGCTGCAGCCGGACGATGCGGCATTGGCAGAGCGCGTCCTCGCCTTGAAGCGGTCCGCGGTGGACCTCGACCTCGCCTACACGCAGCGGGAAGTGGAAGAATTGCTGACCGGCATCGAGGACGGGGCCCGCCGCACGTCGGAAATCGTCCGCGGACTGCGGATTTTCAGCCGCATGGACGGGGATGCCTTCATTACTGCCGACGTCAACGAACTGCTGGAATCCACTTTGGTCATCTTGCGCAGCAGCCTCAAGGACAAAACCACCCTCGCAGTGGATCTTGCAGGTGGTTTGCCCTCCATTTCGTGCCAACCCGGCCGGCTGAATCAGGTGTTCATGAACGTGCTCACGAATGCCGCCCATGCGGTGGCCGCCACCGACCGTCCGCTTGAGAGCCGCCAGGTATCGGTCCGCACCCGTTTCGTTGCGGACGCGACCGGCCGGTGGGTGGAGGTGCGCATCGGCGACAACGGCATCGGCATGGACGAATCCACGCGCTCCCAAATCTTCGATCCGTTCTTCACCACGAAGGAGGTGGGCGAAGGCACCGGGCTCGGCCTCAGCATTGCGATGGGCATCCTCACCGACCACCGGGCACGCGTTGAAGTGCAGTCCGAACGCGGCGTCGGCACCTCCTTTATCCTCAGCTTTCCCGCATGATCCACGTCCTCTACATCGACGATGAGCCGCACAACCTCAGCGCGTTTCAGGCGGCATTCCGGCGCGACTTCCGGGTTCATACGACGTCCGAACCCACCGACGCGGTGGCGATGTTGCGCGAACATCCCATCGAAGTGCTGATTTCGGACCAAAAAATGCCCAACATCAGCGGCGTTGAGTTTTTCGAACTCATCATGAACGATTTCCCCGACCCGGTGCGCATGCTGCTCACCGGCCATGCGGACCTCGACGCCGTCATCGACGCCATCAACAAGGGGCAGATCTACAAGTACATCTCGAAACCTTGGAACGAAGTGCAGCTCTCCGACCTCATCCGCGAGGCGGCCCTGCTCTACCACCAACGCCGCCGCGAACGCCGTGCCGCCGGCGCGCTCGCCACCCTCATCGACTCTGCCCGCGGCATCAACCGCGAATTGCTCGAGCTCGTTCGCCCCGGCTCGACGCCCGATCCCGCTGCATGGGCCCGGGTGGCAGAACTCGCAGAACGCATCGAATTCACCCTGTCCGAGCCGGAGCTCTGAGGCCCAGAACGGGTCCGGGCCCCAGTGTGCTCAGCGCAGGTATTTGAAGTCCTCGCCCGGCTGGATGTTCTTCAGCGTGGCAAGGATGAGCCGGATGCAGTTCTCCACGTCGTCGCGGTGGATCATCTCGACGGTGGTGTGCATGTACCGCAACGGCAACGAAATCAAGGCCGAGGCCACGCCCATGTTCGAGTAGGCGAAGGCGTCGGTGTCCGTGCCCGTGAAGCGGCTGGCTGCCATGCGTTGGATGGCAATCTTCTCGGTGTCGGCGGTGTCGATGATGCGCTTGAGGAGGTTGTTTTGGACCGCAGGTCCGTACGTCACCCCTGGCCCTTTGCCCGCCGCAATGTCCCCGCTCTCCACCTTGTTCATCATCGGCGTTTGGGTACAATGCGTCACATCCGTCACGAGGGCCACGTCCGGCGAGATGCGTTCGGCAATCATCTCGGCCCCGCGCAGCCCGACTTCCTCCTGCACGCTGTTCACGATGTACAACCCGAAGGGCAATTTCGTGCCCTCCTCGTGCAGCAGGCGCGCGACTTCCGCAATCATGAAGCCCCCCGCCCGGTTGTCCAGCGCCCGGCCCACGAACCAATCCTTGTTGAGCACCATGAACTCGTCCTCGTAAGTGACGACACACCCCACGTGGATGCCCATCTTTTCCACCTCGGCCTTGTCCTTCGCGCCCACGTCGAGGAAGATGTTCTTCATGCTCGGCGGCGTCTCCTTGCCCGGCTCGCGCACGTGGATCGCGGGCCAACCGAACACGCCCTTCACCCGCCCTTTGTCGGTGTGGATGTCCACGCGCATGGACGGCGCGATCATGTGGTCGCTGCCCCCGTTGCGGCGCAGGTAGATGAAGCCGTCGTTCGTGATGTAATGGACGAAGAAGCTGATCTCGTCCGCGTGCGCCTCGATGACCACCTTGTACGGCGCATCCGGGTTGACGATGCCCACGGCCGTGCCGTAGGTGTCGACCATGTGGGTGTCGATGTAGGGGCGGATGTAGTCCAGCCAGAGTTGTTGGCCGGAGCTTTCAAATCCGGTGGGACTCGCGTTGTTGATGTAGGCCTGGAGGAACTTCTCGCTGGCCTTTGTGATCACCTTTTTCGTTGCCATGGGCCAAATTTAGCGCCCGCCCCCCGCCGGGACGGGGAAGTCGTACGCCACCTTTTGAACAGCCCACCCTTCGGGAGTTTTCCACCGCGCCGCGCCGCCGGCGCGGTCCGCAATCAGCCTTGAGCCGCCGGGCTGAGCAGGACAGGGACAGTCAAGTGCTTGATCATCTGCGCGGTAACGCTCGGGTCGAACAAGCGGCTCAACCAATTCCGATGCCCCGGAGCGAGCACGAGCACGTCGAATGCGCCGTCCTGCAACCGGTCCTCCACCGCCTCGCTCACGTCCGGGTACCGCACAAACTCGAAGGCCATGTCGGGTGCATCGGCGATGGCGCGCGCCCGCTGTTGAAACGCTTCGAGGTGCGCGCGTTCGTGCAGCGTCGGCTCCTTGCCGTCTGCCACGTGGATGAACGTGATGTGGAGTGGACCTGCGTGGGGTGCGTAGCCGCGCAGCCGCGCGGCCAAATCTTCGTCGCCCTCCTTGAAGTCGGTCGCGAACAGCACCTGCTCAAACTTTGCCACCGCAGCCGATGCCGGCACCACAAGCAACGGTTGCTCGGTGCGCTGTGCCACTTCCGCCGCGACCGACCCGAAGAACACCCGCTCCAGCCCGGTCGCCCCGCGCGAACCCATCACCGTGAGCATCGGCCGGTGCGTGGCCATTGCATCGAGGATGGCATCGGCCGCGAGTCCCTGCACACAGATGGCTTCGCACGGGGTCTTCAGCTGTGCGTTGACGCTGGACTCCAATTCCGCAAGCCCTTTGCGCGTATCCTCCTCGATCCGGCCGTGGAATTGTTGGATGGCTTCCCACGCGAGCTCCGCCGGCGGGGGCGGCAAGTGGTAGGCGGCAAACAGCACGAGTTTTGTGCCTTCCGTGCGGTTTGCCAGTGCAATTCCATAGCGCACTGCGGCCATCGCGCCGTCAGAGAAGTCGGTGGGGACGAGGATTGTGGACATGTTTCAGAGGATTGCGAATCGGAAGCAAAGGTGGCCCGGGTCAGGGTTCAGAAAGGTGACTGAAGTCATATTTAATGTTGAATTCCCCGAATCCCAAGCGCAGCCCTGGATCTTCCGCCTCCCTGCCCGACCTTCGTTCCATGCCGACCCCGGACCCCGCCCCACCGCTGGCCGTCGTTGCCGCTGTCCTCTTCGACGGCGACCGGATCCTCTGCGTCCGCCGCGCCCCCAACAAGCGCGCGTACATTTCAGAAAAATGGGAGTTCCCCGGCGGCAAGCCCGAGCCCGGTGAGTCGTTCCCCGCTGCCCTGGCCCGCGAAATCCACGAAGAACTCGCCCTGGACCTCCACGTCGGTGAGCTGCTGACGGTCGTGGACCACCACTACCCGGACCTGCACCTCCACTTGCACGCCTACCGCTGCACGGCCGCGGACCCGACCGCACTTCGCCTGAACGAACACACGGACGTGCGCTGGCTTGCGCCGTCCGACCCCGCTTTCGCCGCGCTTGACTGGGCCGCCGCTGACCTCCCCATTGTGAACGTGTTGCAGTCGTGAATCCGGTGACTTCTCTTGCTGATTTGGTGCTCAATGACCGGAATTCGAACCGAATGGTCTTGTCGCGACTGCATCAAGAGTTGGAGACTTGCACGGAATTCAAGTTTTGCGTGGCCTTTGCGACCCGGGAGGCTGTAATGATGTTGTTTCAACAGCTGCTTGAATTGGGCCAAAGGGGAGTGCATGGCAAAGTGGTGCTTTCCCAGTACCTCAATTTTACCGAACCGGGGGCGTTGCTCCAACTTTTGAAGCTTCCCCACATCGATCTCCGGATCAATACCCAGGACAACCTGCACGCGAAGGGATATTGGTTTGCTCACGAAAGAGGTGAATCCTTGATTGTCGGCAGTAGCAACTGGACTGCAACTGCATTGAAGGTAAATTCAGAACTCAATGTGCGGTTGCCATTGACTTCGTCTGATCTGCTTGCACAAGAATTCAGCGCAGAATTTGATCGCTTGTATCGCAGATCCACTCCCGTGGACAAAGCGTTCATTGAGACCTATCTCAAACTCCATCGAGAAGTACAGCGAACCGTTGTTCACCAACAATCGCTGGCACGAATTGCCGCAGACCGCGAGTTGCATTGGGCCCCCGCTGTTCGGCCGAACTCCATGCAACAGGAGGCCCTCGATGCACTTGCTGCGCTTCGTGCCCGAGGAGAAACACGTGCCCTCATCGTCAGCGCCACAGGCACTGGGAAAACCTTCTTGTCTGCGTTCGACGCCGCAGCAGTTCGGGCATCCAAACTTCTGTTCGTTGTGCACAGGGAGAACATTGCCCGTGCAGCAATGCAGTCCTTCGATCGGGTCTTCCAAGGAAGTCGCTCCTTGGGACTTTACACCGGAAATGAACGGAACATCGATGCGGACTTTGTGTTTTCGACGGTTCAGACCCTAAGTAGGCCTCAGCATCTGCAGCGGTTTGGAAAAGACGCCTTCGATTACATCATTGTCGACGAATCCCACCGCGCTGGGGCTGCGAGCTATGCGAAGTTCTTGGACCATTTCAATCCTGGTTTTCTCTTGGGGATGACGGCGACTCCGGAGAGAACTGATGGGGAGGACATTTTTAAGTACTTTCACTACAACATCCCTTTTGAAGTCAGGCTGCAGCGAGCACTTGAAGAGGGCAGGGTGTGCCCGTTTCATTACTTCGGAATTCAGGATTTGACGATCAACGGGGAGTCCGTCGAGGACGATTCTGCATTTTCACGTTTGGTAGCGGAAGAGCGAGTAGCGCGAATTCTCGAACAGATTAGTCTGTACGGAACATGCGATCCGGTGGTGCGTGGACTTGTTTTCTGTTCCAGGGTGGAAGAGGCGAAGGAGTTAGCCCACATGTTCCAAAAGCGGGGTCGCCCTTCGCTCGCGCTCTCTGGATCCACTCCTGAAGAAGAGCGGGAGCGAGCTATCCAGCGGCTGGAAGCTCCGGTCGAGGCAGTCGACCGTCTCGACTTTCTTTTCAGTGTCGATGTA
>CAZMNI010000052.1:0-2666 GCA_964567615.1 uncultured Chryseobacterium sp. | reverse complement strand
ATTCAATGAAGGGGTAGACATTCCTTCGTGCAACATGGTTGTGCTGTTGCGGCCTACACAATCTGCAATTGTATTTGTACAGCAATTGGGGCGTGGCCTGCGACGCATTGAAGGGCAAGAAAAGTACCTGACTGTGCTGGATTTCATTGGAAGCTACAAAGGGAACTTCCTCATTCCTGCTGCTTTGTTTGGAGATCGATCCTACGACAAGGACCAATTGAGGCGGCTGCTTGCTACGGGGAATCCGTTGATTCCGGGCACAAGCACGATCAGTTTTGATCGGGTCTCAAAGGAGCAGGTTTTCGAGGCGATTAGCTCGGCATCAACGGATGCACTCAAGAACTTAAGGAGTGATTTTCAGGCGATGAAAGCCCGCATCGGACGGCTGCCGATGATGTGTGATTTCTTTGAGCACGACGGTCGGGAAGCATTTGCATTTGCGCGATCGAGTGGTTCCTATTATGCATTCGCGCAATCGATGGAACCGTCGCTTGTCCCAGTGCTTCCACGGTTGGTGTGCGACATTTTAGAAATCCATGCAAGAGACGCATTGAACGGCCGCTGTGCAGAAGAACCAGTGCTGTTGCAGTTGCTCCTGAAGAATGCGCGCGTTACGAGAACAGCATGGGAAGAGCGCGTAGCAGAATTGAGCGGGGAGATCCCCGCACGGATCCGATGGAATGCAGCATGCCGCAGTCTGGATTTGCGTTTTTTTCGATTAACGCATAACCGCCAAATGGTGGATGCTGCGACCGTCCTGGGTGTGGAATTGTTCGAGTACTCGGAGGACAGCATCGCATGGACGCAGCAGGGGCAACAGGTGCTTAGCAGCCCTACACTGCGCGCTTTTTGGGAAGACATGGCGACTTACGCAGTTCTTTATTTCACAAAGAATTTGCGTCAATCCGATGTCAACCGTGGATTTGTCAGAGGCAGGAAATACTCTCGGATGGATGTTTTCAGGGTGTTGGGGGCAGAATCTAACCCTGTAGCCCAAAACGTGGGGGGATACCTCATTGCCCCGGATCAACAATCCTGTCCCATTTTCGTGACGTACCACAAAGACGAGGACATCGCAAGCACGGTGAAATACGAGGACACCTTCATGGACCCCTCAACGATGCGCTGGTTCACGAAGAATGGGCGCAACCTCGAAAGTCCTGATGTGCGGTTTTTTCGGAAGCCAGAGGGCGCGAGAATCCCTCTGTTTGTGCAGAAAAACAACGACGAAGGGCGCACTTTTTATTACGTAGGTGACGTCACCCCTGATCCGGATTCCTTTTTGCTCGAATGGATGCCCAATGCTCTGGGGAAGAAAAAGTCTGTTGTCACGATGACGTTGCGACTAGATCGCCCTGTAGAGGCGATCCTGTATGCTTACCTGACGTCGGCCAGATCGTAGAGCGGTCAATAGCAATACCCGTTCGAGTCGATGAGGTGGAGGGCGATGCGTTGGCGGGCTTCTTTTGTGTTGAAGTCGGCGGTTTTTGTGAAGCGCTTCAGGCCCATCAGCATCATTTTCAGCTCGTCACCGGTGGCGAAGGCGAGGAGGGATTCTTTGCCGGCGCTGTGGATCCACTCGGCGGCTTCGTAGGTGTAGACGCGCAGGATGTCGAGCTCGTGGGCGACTGCGTCGGCGGAGCCGCGCATGCCCGCGAGTTTGGCCACGCGCAGCGCGGTGCTTTCCGCCGTGTACGTGAAAATGGCCATGTCGGCAATGCCCATCAGGACTTCTTGCTCCTTTGCGAGCGTCATCATGAGCTTTTGCGCGGCGGCACCTGCGACCAGGAGCACGGCTTTCTTGAAGTTGCGCACGTAGGCGAAGTGCTCCTCAAAGACGTCTGCGGGGGCATTCCCCAACTCCGGGATGCCGGTAATCTCCTGTGCGACAGCCATCGCGGGAGTCATGAGATCCATCTCGCCCTTCATCGCTTTGCGCAGGATCATGTCGACCGTGAGCATGCGGTTGATCTCGTTCGTGCCTTCGAAGATGCGGTTGATGCGGGCATCGCGGAAGGCGCGCTCGGCGCGGGTTTCGGCACTGTAGCCCATGCCGCCGTGGATTTGGACCGCCTCGTCGACGACGTAATCGAGGACTTCGGAGCCGAGGACCTTCATCATCGCGCACTCCGGCGCGAAGTCGGCGATGCCTTGCAGGGTCGCTTCGCCGTGGGGCACCCCGGCCGCCTTCAGCGCTGCGATGGCATCTTCGATGTTTTGGGTCGCCCTGTAAATCGCTGACTCACAGGTATACAGCCGAATCGCTCCCTCGGCGAGTTTGTACCGGATGGCGCCGTACTTCGAAATCGGCCGCCCAAACTGCTCGCGGGCGTTCGCATACTGCACGGCGGCACTCAGCGCCTCCTTGCCCGCCCCCAGCACCGCCCCGCCGAGCTTGATCCGCCCGATGTTCAGGATGTTGACCGCGATCTTGAACCCTTTCTGCCGCTCGTACAGCAGGTTTTCGACCGGCACCAGCACGTCGTTGAAGAAGATTTGGCGCGTGGACGAGCCCTTGATGCCCATCTTTTTCTCCTCCGGATTCTTCGCGATGCCGGGGCTGTGGCCGTCCACGATAAAGGCCGTCAGGTTTTCGTCGTTGTCGATTTTTGCGAACACGATCATGACGTCCGCGAAGCCGCCGTTCGTGATCCACATCTTTTGGC
>CAZMNI010000051.1:0-11408 GCA_964567615.1 uncultured Chryseobacterium sp. | reverse complement strand
GAAGAATTGCGAGGGCGAATACGAAATGCCGCATCGGTTGGAGGGTTGATTTGGCTGGGCATACGCACCTGCCCCCTCCAGGGTTACAGAATCAACGAGGGCTTAAGATTTCGGCTCCGCCGCTCGGTAGCGAGAAGAGGCAAAGTCGTGGAATGTTGAAAAAGGATGAAAAGGGCGTTACGATGGCCGAATGAATCGAAGTTTACCCCAACCCCAACCCCAACCCCAACCCCAACCCCAACCCCAATCCCAACCCCAATCCCAACCCCAACCCCAACCCCAACCCCCGCTGACGATTTCCTCGGAAGACGAGGTTGTGGAAATGGACAGGATGCGGAAGCTTATTGCAGAGCACATGGTGCGTTCGGTTGCGACAAGTCCGCACGTGACTTCCTTTGTGGAAGCTGATGTGACGAGGATTGTGCTGTGGAGGGAGCGGATGAAGGCCGCATTTGAAAAGACAAACGGCACCAAACTCACATTTACTCCCCTCTTTGCCGAGGCCATAGCACGTGCGCTGCGCGACTTTCCGGGCGTGAATGCCTCGGTGGAGGGCGACCGCATTGTGTTGCGCAAGCGCATCCATTTGGGCATGGCGGCGGCCTTGCCGAACGGAAACCTGATTGTTCCGGTGATCCGCGATGCCGATACCTTGAACCTCGTTGGTTTGGCCCGCCAAGTCAACGAACTGACTGAACGCGCTCGCACAGGCAAGCTGCGGCCTGACGACACGTCCGGTGGCACCTACACCTTCTCGAACGTGGGCACCTTCGGAAACGTGATGGGCACCCCGATCATCAATCAGCCCCAAGTAGGCATCTTGGCCTTGGGGGCAATCCGCAAGAAACCTGCCGTGGTGGAAGGCCCGGAAGGGGACACCATTGCCATCCGCCACATGATGTTCCTGAGCCACAGCTACGATCACCGTGTGGTCGATGGCATGCTCGGGGGCTCATTTGTGCGCCGGGTTGCTGACTACCTCGAAGGATTTGACCTTGATCGCCCCGTCGCGTGATGGAGCGGTTTGACACCGGCCTCCTCCGCAAACTCGCATTGCGGCGGCCACTGGTCATCTTTGACCTCGAGACTACAGGCACGGACGTTGCCACCGACCGGATCATCGAACTGGCCATGATTCGGGTGGACCCGGACGGAACCGTGACGAGCAAGCCCGCAGAGCGGGGGCCAGGGAACCGCCTGCTGATCCATCCAGAACGTCCGATTCCGCTCGAATCCAGCGCGGTACATGGGATTTACGATGCAGATGTCGAGGGCAAGCCCACATTCAGGCAGTACGCAAAGTCCATGGCGGCTTTCTTGGATGGCTGCGATTTAGGGGGGTTCAATTCGAATAAATTCGATGTGCCTTTCTTGGCTGAGGAGTTTCTGCGTGCCGGCATTGAATTCAGTTTGGAAGGGCGGAACCTGATCGACGTGCAGAACATCTTCCATGCCATGGAACAGCGGACCCTGCGCGCTGCCTATGCCTTTTATTGCGGAAAGGAACTCGACGGAGCGCATGAGGCCCTCCCCGATGCCGAAGCAACCTTGGAAATTCTGCTTGCCCAACTCGAACGTTACCGGGAATCGACCGTGCTCGATAGCCGCGGAAATGTGGTAGGACCGGTGCCAGACGATATGGATCGTTTGCATGAGTTTTGCGAAAGACAGCGCTTCGTAGACTTCGCCGGTCGTATGGTGTACCGGGAGGACGGTCAAGCTGAATTCAATTTCGGTAAGCACAAGGGCCGTTTGGTTACAGAGGTCCTGAGGGCGGAGCCGTCGTACTACGCCTGGATGATGAACGGTGATTTTCCGATGTACACGAAGCGCGCGCTGACCCGTATCCGGGAAGCCATG
The DNA here is from genome assembly GCA_964567615.1 of uncultured Chryseobacterium sp. Lineage (GTDB taxonomy): Bacteria > Bacteroidota > Bacteroidia > Flavobacteriales_D > Sanyastnellaceae > CAMCYM01. Next base: position 9,548 of record CAZMNI010000051.1, on the reverse strand, counting down.
GGATGAAGCAGGTGGTCATGCTGGTCTCGAACGACATTGTTTTCGACCAGCGAATTCGAAAGACGGCGCGCACGGTCGCATCTGCGGGTTACCAAGTGGCGTTTGTGGGCTGTCGTTTTCCGAATTCACAGCCACTTCCAGAAGGAGTGACCGGTCGCAGGTACCGGCTGCCGTTCGCGCGCGGTGCTGGATTTTACCTTTCGTTGCAGGTCGTGCTGTTGTTTGATTTGCTCACGCGCAAGGGGGTGGGGTGCATTTGGGCAAACGACCTCGACACCTTGTTTCCTGCGCGTTTCGTGGGCATGCTGCGCAGAATCCCAGTGGTTTTTGACAGCCATGAGTTCTTCACCGAACATGCGGGATTGGCAGAGCGCCCTTGGGTGCAAGCGAGTTGGAAGCGGTGGGAAAGGTGGTGGATGCCGGGGGTGAAGTCCGTTGTGGTGGTCAATGACGCCATCGCAGAGGCCTTCGTGCAGCGGTTTCCCAAGGCGGCCTTCGGTCGGCCGCGGGTGGTGAGAAACATGCCAGAATTCCGTGAAGTTCCTGAATCGGTGGACCGGTCGGAGTTCGCGGAGTTTGGCATACCTACAGACCTGCCCATCGCCATCCTCCAGGGCGCCTATTTGGACCGTGACCGGGGGGTCAAAGATGCGGTGGCATTGTTAGAGGTTGTTGCGGACATTCGGCTGGTCCTGGTAGGTGCGGGGGTGGAGTGGGAAGAAGCCCAAGCTGAAGCCGCTGCGGGCCGCGGTCATGGACGGCTCCATTGCATTCCACGCTTGCCGTTTGAGACCCTGCGCAGGTTGACTGCTGGTGCAGATGTCGGACTCAGTTTAGACCGGGACACCAGCGGGAATTACCGCATGAGCCTTCCGAACAAGGTGTTCGATTACGTGCACGCCGGGGTACCTGTAGTGGCAACCGGATTGCCTGAGGTGCGGAAGGTGGTGGAAGGCTATGGGGTGGGATATGTGGTCGCGTCGGCAGAACCGGAAGTCCTTGCCGCAGCGGTGCGAGCGGTCCTTGCGGTCGACCGGACCACTTGGCGCATGCGGACTGCGCAAGCGGCGTGCAAATTGCACTGGGGGGTGGATGCGCCGAAGTTGCTCGAGGCGCTCACCGCCGCTGAAGGCGCTTGAAAGCATACTTTCCGGCAAGCCAAATGGGCTGACACCACAGTTCCGGTCCGCGCAATTTGCTCCGCTTGATGCGCCATTCTTCCCGGTAAAGTCCTGCGTTGAATTTCCGCGACGCCCCTCCAGACCGCACCGCGCAAATGCGCTCGGAATGCACCACCGCCCCGAGTCCGTTCAGGTAGAGTCCCAAATGCAATTCGTAGTCCGCTAGCACTGCTCTGCGCGGATCGAAAGGCGGACTGGGCATGTGCTTGCGCGGGTATACCACGCCTTGGTGATGGGCGGTATGCCGCCACACCAGGCTGCGGTCCCACCGTGCGGGGTAGTGGTCCGGAACGCCCGCTTCCCGCGGCGCGAGCAAATCCACCCGGAAGACTTGCAAGCTATCTGTGGCATCGCCTGCGGCGAACACGCGTTCAATGCCCGCGACATCGGGCACATCCCCTGTGCCGACAAACCACACCCACGGTGCAGATGTCCTTGCCCACCCACGGTTCATGGCATCGTAAATGCCCGTGTCCTCACCGATGCAAATGTGGTCTGCGTCGAATTCACCTGCGAGCAGGGCGTCCGAGAGTCCGTCCGTGGACCCGCCGTCCACCAGTGCAATCTCGAGCATTTCCCGCACAGGAGCCAATGCCTGCCACGTGGTCCGGAGCCCGTCCAGGTCATTTTTGCACGGGATGACGACGGAAAGCCGTCGGCTCATACCGGTGCCTCCACCTCCGGCGCACCGGTCCAAGCGGCGGCTTCCTCCACGACGCGTCCCTGGGTGCAGTGCAAAATCCTCCCGGTGTACCGCGCAACGGCGGCATGGTCATGGGTCGCCATGACCACGGATCGGTTGTCTCGCGCGATGGCATGCAGCAAATCCAAGATGCCCTCGGTGGTATCGGGATCCAGATTTCCAGTGGGTTCGTCGGCGAGCACCAGCGGTGGGTCGTTGAGCAAAGCCCGCGCGATAGCCACCCGTTGTTGTTCGCCCCCAGACAAAGAGCCTGGGAGCTTGTATCCTTTTGTGCCCAATCCTACCCACGCCAAACACTCCGCACACCGGTTTTTGATGTCGGTCGGATTTTTCCAGCCTGTTGCCCGCAAAACGAACTCGAGATTTGCCTCGACCGTGCGATCGGGCAGCAATGCAAAGTCTTGGAATACGATACCCAGCTGCCTCCGAAGCAGGTGCACGTTGCGACCGGTAATGCGGCTAAGGTCCATTCCGCATACCTCGCCACTGCCTGCCTGCAGCGGCAAATCGCCGTACAGGGCGCGCAGCAACGAACTCTTTCCGCTCCCGGTTTTTCCGATAAGGTAAACGAACTCCCCGGGCATGACGGTCAGGTCTACCCCGGAGATAACTACGTGCTCCGATTGGGCTACGGCGGCTTGCGAAAGCCGGATCAACGGCATGGGATTCATTGCGAGGAAAACGGCTTTGCGTCGATGACTGCGTTCGGTTCGACGGAGGAGAACCGCAACACGATGGTGCGTCCCCCGGTGGTCGTTTCTTCTTCCGTGGCCACCCACACCGCGCCGAACTTCGTGTAGTTGCGGTACACCGTCACCACCTGCGTCCCCTCGCCCGGAGGCATGCGCGTTTCCCGCACCAGGTGCCCCGTGGCGGCATCGAATTCGAGTCGGCGGCTGAATCCTGGGGCATCGTTCCACTCCACCACGTGCACATCGCGGCCCTCGAAGGTCCCCACACCGGCGACGGTTGCGTCGGTGGCACGCGCAGCCGCCTGCACCAGGCGATCGGCAGACAGCGCTTCGCGGAAGGGCACCATTTCAGTGTCTTCCATGGCCTTGGTTCCAGCACCTTTTCTCGTTTGGCTACCGAATTCTGGGGTTACGATTTGGTCTAGCAGGGTCATTTCACCCGCTTGCAGGAGGATGCGATGTCCTTTGCCGAAGAGCACTTCTCGCGTGTATTGACCCGCAGATTGCGGGCCAAACTCGGCGGTACCTACGGACCGCAACGATTTCAGTTGGGCCACCGCATTGCCACCGCATGCAGTGTAGTGCAAATTCACCACCTCCTGCACCGTCAATCCAGCCGGCGCCGGAGCCAAGTCCTTCACCGGTGCTGCGAAGGCATCAAAGAACTCCACTGTGCCATCGCTGTCGAAACGGGCTAGCTTCTCTGCCACTTCCGCCTTGTTTCCGACGCAGGTGATGTAGAGCTTCTCGGGCTGCAAGTAGGTTTTTGCTACCCGTTGTACGTCTTCCGGTGTGATGGCGGCAAGCTTTTTCAAGTAGGTGGCATAGTAATCCGTGGGCAGATCCCAGCGCTCGATATTGAGGGCGAAGCGAGCGACTGTTTCAGGTTGTTCGAGCGAACGCGCAAATCCACCGTTCATGTACCGCAAGATGGCATCGAGCTCCTCCGCGGATGGTTTTTCGTCCCGTATCCGTCGGATTTCGGCTAAAAACTCGACAACCGCACTGTCGGTTACCTCGTTGCGGACATTTGCAAATGCGTCAAAAGTCCCATGAACGGGATCGATGTCGAAGCTCGAGCGTGCACCGTATGTGAAGGCTTTGTCTTCACGGAGGTTTTGCATCAGCCGTGAGCCGAACGCTCCACCGCCGAGCATCGTGTTCATTACAGCGCACGCAATTGCATCGGGATGACCCGGTTTCAGGTTGATGCCATGTGTGAGGTGCAGCGTGCTTTGAACCGCACCGGGAATATCCGCGAAACACACCCGGTTGCCCGCTGGTAGCCCCGCGAGCGGAAAGGTGAATTGCGGAACGGCTTCTGACTGCCAGGAACCGAAGTGTTTTTTTGCAGCGGCCACGGCTTCTGCAGGAGCAATGTCTCCGACGACGACGAGGTAGGCAATGGAGGGACGGAAGAAGCCGGCGTGGTACATCTGCAAGTCCTCGCGGGCAATGGCCTTCAAGGTGGCTTCAGTTTCAACTTCACCGTAGGCGTGGGAGGCGCCATGAACCAGCCGCGAGCGGAGGTTGCTCGATATTCCACCCGGATCGGTTGCCAATGCCTTGAGCCCGCTCAGGTTCTGTGCGCGGAGCTTTTCGAGTTCTTGTTCCGGAAAAATGGGCGTCCGGACGACTTCAGCCAGCAGGGACAAGGCTGTGGCACTGTGCTTCGTCAAGCTTGAAACGAAGGCGCCATTCGACGAGGTTGCGAGCTGCGCGCCGATAAAGTCGACCGCTTCATCCAGTTCTGCTTTTGTCCGGTCGCGTGTGCCTGCGCGCAGGAGCTCACCTGCGATGCGGGCGGCACCCGCCTTCGGACCCTCGGGCATGGGTACGAAGTCGAGCGTCAGGTTCCAGGACACACGGGGCAGGCTGTGGTCTTCGACCACGATGACGGTGAGCCCGTTTTCCAGCTTTTCTACGTGGGATTTGCCGATGGTGACCACAGGAGCAGGCCCGGGCTTGGGGGCACGTGACCGGTCGATTTGGGCAGAAAGCACGCCGCCCCACGCGCAGGCGACCAGGAGGAGGGAAGTAGGCTTCATGGCTGGGCGGGTTGCTGAAGGAAGTACAGGGTGACGCGTTGCTCCGGGGTGTAGTACGCTTTTGCCACCCGCTGGATGTCTGCGGGAGTTACTGCGAGGTAACGGTCCACCTCGGTGTTGATCAGTTCTGCATCACCGAAGTACATGTGGTAGTTTGCTAACGACTCGGCAATCCCGGCCACCGAACTGTTCGACTGGACGAATTCCGATTCAATTTGGTTCTTCACTTTTTGCAATTCCCGTTCCTCAACCGGGGTGGACTGCATCCGCTCAACTTCCTCGTTGATGGCTTTTTCAACGGTGGCAGGATCCACGCCCATGTTGACGAGGGCATAGGCCAAGGTCAAGCCCGGGTCTTCGAGGGAAAAGTTAAAGGCGCCGCAGTAGAGCGCAGTTTGGTCGGTGTCGACGACGCGCTTGTTGAGACGGCTGGATTCGCCTCCACTCAGGATTTGGTTCAGAACAGCTACGGCATAAAAGTCGGCACTGCCCTGTTCCGGAATGGGATACGCCTGCACCACCATGGGCAATGCATCTTTTCCATAGACGGTATCCCGCACTTCCGCGGTGCGTCGTGGTTCCCGAACCTCCGGCCGGGGAATCGGTCGGGTTCCGCGGGGGATGTCGTTGAAGTACTTCTCAATGAGTTTGCGCGTTTTTGCGGGGTCCAAATCGCCTGCGATGGAGAGCACGGCGTTGTTCGGAACGTAAAACGTGCGGTAAAACTCCATGAATTCATCGAAGCTCGCAGCGTTCAGGTGGTCCATGGAGCCGATGGGTGTCCAACGGTAGGGATGCTCGCGGTATGCCGCTTCCATCGTTTTCGGGAGCAACATGCCATAGGGTTGGTTGTCATAGCGTTGACGCTTTTCTTCCTTCACGACCTCCCGCTGCGTTTCGATTCCGATCGGTTCGATTTTCGCATGCAGCATGCGTTCGCTCTCGAGCCAAAGTCCCAGTTCCAACTGGTTTGACGGCAGCAATTCGTAGTAAAACGTGCGGTCCTGCGTGGTATTTGCATTGAGCGCACCACCGGCACCTTCTACGTAACTGTCGAACTCGCCCCGACCGATGTGCTGCGACCCTTCGAAGAGCAGATGTTCGAAGAAATGCGCCATGCCGGTGCGCTCAGTGGATTCGTTCTTTGATCCGACATGGTACATGACGGTGACGGCCACAATGGGGGTGCTGTGGTCTTCGTGGAGGATGACATGCAGGCCGTTTGCCAAATCAAACTCGACGTATTTGACCTTCGGCGTTTGGGCCCAAAGCATGCCGGGCAACGCCGCAAAGAGCACCGTATAGGTGAGGGGTGAACGCATGGAGCAGGAAGTTGTGCGGGTGAAGATACGGCAAGGGGCGGGGCCCAAGGTGTATCTTGCGCGCCGTGAAAACGGCATGCATCGGCAAGGACGGTTGGTCCATTGAACAGGTCTGGGAGGCCGTGGATGGTGAAGTTTCGGTGGTGTTGGGCGACGAGGCCCGTGCAGCGATTGCGGCGGCCCACGCCGTTGTTCGCGCGCGGTGTGCGGGGGGTGAAGCAGTCTATGGGGTCAATACCGGGTTTGGGGATTTGGCATCTGTGCGGATCCAAGACAGCGACCTCGCAGAACTGCAACGCCGCTTGGTGCTTTCCCATGCCTGCGGGGTCGGTGATCCGGTTCCACCTCGGATTGTTCGCACGATGCTGTTGCTGAAGGTTTTGGGGCTTGCACGAGGGTACAGCGGCGTGGCCATAGAGACGGTGGAGGTGTTGCTTAAGTTTTTCACGGAAGACGTGTTGCCCGTGGTTCCGTCGCAGGGGTCGCTCGGTGCGAGTGGGGACCTCGCTCCCCTTGCGCACCTCGTATTGCCGCTTATCGGCGAGGGTGAGGTGTCGAGCAGAGGGGCGCGGCGTCCCGCATCGGAGGTGCTGGACCTGTGGGGATTGAAGCCGTGTGTGCTCGGGCCAAAGGAGGGGCTCGCCCTTATCAACGGGACCCAGCTCATGTCCGCCTATGCGGTGGAGGGCATCCGGCGCATGGCGCGGTGTGCCGCGGCGGCAGACGCGCTGGCTGCGCTGTCGCTGGAGGCTTGGCACGGTCGGCCTGAGCCGTTTCACGAGGCAATTCACCGGGTGCGTCCACATCCTGGAGCGGCGGAGAGCGCGCGCTGTGTGCGGGCATGGCTCTCGGGCAGCAGGCAGCAGGACGAGCCCCGGTTGCAGGTGCAAGATCCGTATTCCTTCCGGTGCGTACCCCAGGTGCACGGAGCGTCGCGCGATGTGCTGGACCATGCGCGGCGTGTCATCGGGCGTGAGCTCTGCGGTGTTACGGACAATCCTTTGGTTTTTCCAGAAACGGGTGAAATCCTCAGCGGCGGCAACTTCCACGGTCAGCCGCTCGCCTTGACCCTCGAGGCCATGGCCCTTGCGACACACGAGTGGTCCAGCATTTCGGAGCGACGGACCTTCAAACTCCTCGCAGGCCGTCAGGGACTTCCTGCGTTCCTTGCTCCGGAACCGGGTCTCAACAGCGGATTGATGATTCCGCAGTACACGGCTGCAAGTTTGGTGAGCCAAAACAAGCACCTCTGCACACCCGCAGCGGCCGATACAATCGACAGTTCGAACGGGCAGGAGGACCACGTGAGCATGGGCGCAAACAGCGCATTGAAGCTTTGGAAAATCCTGGATAACACGGAATATGTCCTTGCTATCGAGTTACTTACCGCAGCGCAGGCCATGGACATTCGAGGACTTGAGGGCATGGCTCCTGCCCTGCGTCGGTTGCATGCCAGCTTCCGCACCCGCGTGCCCTTCGTGCAGGAGGATGTGTTTTTAGCGCCCTTGTTGAACGCGGCAGTTCAGTGGCTGCGGGAGGAGGCCGTGTTTCAACCGGATTAAGTCACTGCAGCCCGGCGAATGATCCGCCGAAACAATGCGGGAAAAAAGCGGTGCACGTAGGCCCCGAGGATTTCCGATTTGCCGATGAGGACGAGCGGGCGTTTGCGTTCCACCGCCCGGACCATGCGTTCTGCACACACTTCCGGGGCAAGTCCTTTGCCCGTCTTGTCGTCCAGGGTGCCCTGGCGGGATCCATCGCCGATAACGGCATTGCGGCTGATATCCGTGTGGATGAACCCGGGACACACCAGGGTCACATGGATGCCGTCTGCGTGGTGTTCTGCGCGCAGGGATTCAAAAAATCCATGCAGGGCATGCTTGGCGGCGCAATACCCCGAGCGCAACGGAGAAGAAAACAGCCCCATCAGGCTCGTGACAACCACAAAATGGCCCGATTGCCGCGCGACGAAATGGGGCAGAAGGGCCTTGGTCAGGACTACGGTGCCGAAGTAATCCACCTCCATGACGCGCCGGTCTACATCGATGCCTGTATCCATGGCCCGGGACCGCTGCGAAATGCCTCCGCAGTGGACGAGCAGGTCGACATGGCCGGTCACGTGCAACACGCGTTCAACTGCCGCGGGCAAGGTGGCACCTTCTGCCAAATCTAGGACCTCCACGTGTGCCCGGTCCCTTGCTGCTGCGGGAAAGCTGTTGACGACTTCCACCAGTGCCTCCCTGTTGCGGGCAGAGACCACTACGCGCGCCCCGCGAGCCGCCCAAACCCGGGCAGCCGCCCGGCCGATTCCGCTGCTTGCCCCGGTAATCCAAACGACCTGCTCCATGGTGTCAAAGTACGGCCATGAGTGCGGCCATAAGTGCCATGGCGCCGTACTCAATCGTGGTCACGGGCCCCACCGGTACACGAAGTACCCCGCCCAAGCAGGCGCATTGGACCGATCCAGGCTGCTTCCACGTCCGGTAGGCAACCGCAGTATTCCACCCCATCCACCCGGCCACGAGCACGTTGAGCACGAGGTTATGCGGCATCCAGAGATAGCCCGCTGCGGCTGCCCACTCCAAGCCCGGGTACACCGCCGCATAGGCAGGAACCCTGCGCGCAAGCGGGTCGTAGCGCCTGAATCCGGAGATAAATGCGCGCAAGTCGATAGCTTTCAGAAGGCCAGCGAAAAGGAAAAAAAAGGCCATTCCCTTTGCCATGGCGCCATCCCACGTGCCCCAAACGGATGGAGCAGGAGGGAACAGGGTGAACAACAAGCCGCACACCGTTGCAAGCCCGACCACGGCAATCAATGGGCCGTAGCCCGCAGACGGAGCTTCGGAGTCACCGGCGGCTGAAGCTGCGGGATTGCCGAACGGCTCTGCAACATAACCGGCGGCAGCGAGGCGATTTAGCACACCTGTCACATCACCCGCCCCTCGGAGTCGAAGTTGCGGCGCTTGAAGTCCTACAGTGCTCTCTGCAAAGCCAGCTTCCTGCACCAGTGCTGTGACGCGTTGCACACAGGATGCACAGTGCATACCTGTGAGCCGGTATGTCCGGTCGGAAGTAGCGTCAGGCGTCGATGTTCGCATACTTCGCATTCTCCTCGATAAAGGCGCGGCGTGGTGGCACATCGTCGCCCATCAGCATCGAGAAGATGTGGTCACACGCGGCTGCGTTTTCGATGGTCACGCGGCGCAGCGTGCGGTTCTCAGGGTTGAGCGTCGTTTCCCACAGCTGTTCCGCGTTCATCTCGCCCAAACCCTTGTAGCGCTGAACGTTGATACCTGAATCCGTGCCGGCAGCTCCGCGGTAGTGCGCCATCAGTGCATCCCGCTCCTCGTCGTTCCATGCATACGCTTGGCGGGATCCCTTTTTGACCAAATACAGCGGCGGAGTGGCGATGTATACGTGGCCTCTTTCAATCAACTCCTTCATGTGGCGGAAGAAGAAGGTCAGGATCAGGGTTTCGATGTGGCTGCCGTCGACATCGGCGTCGCACATGATGACCACTTTATGGTACCGGAGCTTTTCGAGGTTGAGTGCACGCTGATCTTCCTCCGTACCTACCGACACCACGAGGGCAGTGTAAATGT
>CAZMNI010000050.1:0-11633 GCA_964567615.1 uncultured Chryseobacterium sp. | reverse complement strand
TGAGTTTGAGGGATGAGGGATGAGGGATGAGGGTGAGGGGTGAGGGGTGAGGGTTGAGGGTTGAGATTGAGATTGAGGGGTGAGGGTGAGATTGAGATTGAGATTGAGATTGAGATTGAGGGGTGCAGGGACGGGAGCAAAGGGGTTGAAGGGCAGGCGCAACGGATGCTCACGGAAGGACACGAGCGTCCGCGCTCACAGGTGACAGCTCACCCGCACGTCGGAGGTTACAGGACGTCTTGGCCGATGTCGGTGCGGTGGTATTTCCCTTCAAAGGTCACGGCTGCGGCAGTCGCATAGGCTTCGGCCAATGCGTCGGACAGCGTGTTCCCAAGCCCGGTACAGGCGAACACCCGCCCACCCGAAGTCACGGTGCGACCGCGCAGGAGCCGTGTGCCGGCATGAAAGAGCACAGCGCGGTCGCGGGTTGTAGCATCCTGAAGTCCGCTGACTTCGCGGCCGGTGACCGGTGCATCGGGATATCCTTCAGAAGCGAGAACCACTGTAGCGGCCGCGCGGGTGTCGATGTCGATGTCCACTTCGGACAAGAGTCCGGAGGCCGCGGCAATGCAGACATCGAGCAAGTCGCTGCGCAACCGGGGAAGGAGAACTTCGGTTTCAGGATCGCCGAGGCGGCAATTGTATTCGATGACATAAGGCTCTTGACCCACTTTCATGAGGCCGAAGAAGATGAACCCACAGTAGGGGATGCCGTCTTTTGCAAGGCCTTTGATGGTGGGAATGACCACGCGGTTGAGGACTTTGTCGTCGAATTCCGGACCGGCGAAAGGGACGGGCGACACGGCACCCATGCCACCGGTGTTGGGGCCGGTATCGCCGTCGCCGATCCGCTTGTAGTCCTTCGCCGAAGGCAGCATGCGGAAGGTGGAGCCGTCCGTGATGCAGAATGCGCTGAGTTCGATGCCGTCGAGGAATTCTTCGATGACCATCCGCCGGCCTGCGGCACCGAATTTGTCGCCGTCGAGCATTGCGCGGATTTCTGCCTCTGCTTCCGAGCGCTCGGTGCAGATCAACACCCCTTTTCCGGCGGCCAAACCGTCGGCCTTGAGCACATACGGCGGCCGGAATCCATCGAGAAACGCGCAGGCAGCATCGGATTCACCGCTTCCGAATGCCCTGTACCGCGCGGTGGGAATGCGGTGCCGTTCCATGAAGGATTTGGCAAACTCCTTGCTGCCTTCGAGGCGCGCGCCGGCTGCTCCGGGTCCTATGACCAGCGGAGCCTGCTTGTCCAGTCCACGCAGGTGGTCTGCAAGCCCGGCGACGAGCGGACCTTCCGGACCGATCACCACGAGCCCGATGCCGTGCCGGCGGACGTAGCGCTCCACCGCCGCATGGTCAGAGGGGTCAAGGTCGGGGACACACGTGCCGACCGAGCCCATCCCGGCATTTCCCGGAGCAATATGCAAGGTGGTCAACAACGAACTCGCGGCCAATTTCCAGGCCATCGCATGCTCGCGGCCACCGCTTCCCACAAGGAGCACATTCATGTGGGCGAAGTTACGGCGCTACCTTGCGGGCATGTTGCTCTCTGCCGTGGTGATTGCACGCAACGAAGCGCACAACATCGTGCGCTGCCTCGAGAGCATTGCCGGGGTGGCCGACGAGCTCCTTGTGGTCGATTCGGGATCGACGGATGGGACGGTAGAGCTGGCCGAGAAATGCGGCGCACGGGTGCTTTTCCACCCTTTTTCAGGCCACATTGAACAGAAGAATTGGGCCGCTTCGGAAGCCCGCGGACGGTACATCCTCAGCTTGGATGCGGACGAGGCGCTCTCGCCGGAACTGCGCACAAGCTTGTGGGCATGGCGCGAAGCGGTGGTGCGCGGGGAGGGGGCAGATGGCGTGCAGGGGTGGGCGGTGAATCGGTTGACAAACTACTGCGGCACCTGGATCCGCCACGGAGGCTGGTATCCAGACCGCAAGGTGAGGTTGTGGAGGGCCGGGGCCGGCGTTTGGGGCGGCGAGAATCCCCATGACCGGTTTGAGTTGAACGGCGGCGCGCAGCCGGGGCGGTTGACAGGAGATTTGCTGCATTTCAGCTACCGCACGGCGGAAGATCACTACCGCCAGATTGAGTTTTTCTCGGACATCGCCGCGGCGGCGGCGGCCCGGCGCGGTGCGCGGTCGGTGGCGCTGGCGCTTCCGTTTCGGGCGGCATTTCAGTGGGTGAAGAATGCGCTGGTGCGGGGGGGGTGGAGGGACGGGGCGGCCGGCTGGGCCATAGCGCGCAGGAGCGCGTGGGCGACGTGGAGGAAGTACAGAAAGCTGGGGTGGATTGTGCGGGGCATGGACGCACTCGGGGGCCAGCCGGTGCGCCGGCTCCTGCTGGTGCGGACGGACGGCATCGGGGATGTGGTGCTTTCGTTGCCCATTGCCGAGTGGATCGCACAGCATGCCCCGGGAGTGGAGGTCCATGTGCTTGCGCGGCCGTACGCAGCTCCGGTGGCGCGGGCGTGCGCGGCGGTGCAGGAGGTGGTTGAGTGGGAACGCGGTGCACCGGTGCCGGATTTGGGCAGCTACGGTGCGGTGATTTTTGCCTTTCCTGAGCCCGCCGTCGTGCGTGCGGCGGTGCGCGACCGGGTGCCCGTGCGGGTGGGCACCCTGCGGAGGTGGCACACGTGGAGGGCCATGACGCATGGGGTGTGGGATTCCCGCAAGCGCAGCGGACAGCATGAGGCGTGGCATGGAATGCAGTTGCTGCAGCCGGTCAAGGGTGTGCTGGGATGCGAGCGGCAAGGGGCCGCATTGCCTGCGAATGGCTGGCCTGCACGTGGCGATTGGGGCACACATCTGACGGCCCCATCGCCTGAAGGATTGCCCGAGGACTTGCGGCCAAACGGCAAATTCACAGCAGTCCTGCATCCCGGAAGCCACGGAAGCGCCCACAACTGGAGCTTGGCCCGGTACTTCTATTGCGGGGAAGCGCTGTTGAACGCTGGCTGGCGTGTGGTATTCACCGGCACGGAAAGTGAGGCCGTGCAGTACAGGCAAGCGCCTTCCGCGCCCTCCGGCTTTTTCGGACCGGGAAGGGCTCTGGATGCAGGCGGTCGGCTTGCGTTGGAAGACATGATGGCCTTGCTCGCCACCGCCGACGCGGTAGTTGCGTCAAGCACTGGCCCCCTCCACTTGGCTGCTGCCCTCGGTCGGCCATGCATCGGCTTGTACGGTTCACAGCCGCCGGTTTGGCCGGAGCGGTGGCGGCCGATCGGTCCGCAGGCGGACTGGATTGCGGTCAGCGGGCAGGGCGAGGATGGCGGCCTCGATGTGGCCGTGGAGGACGTGCTGGATCGGTTGCATGCGCTCCGGAAAACAGCCCCATAAATACACCGGCAAACGTCGCACCGGCTTGGGACTCAAGGGTATCCTCCGTCATGCAGGACAAGGCCAAAACGAGCGCAAACACGCGGGCCGCTGACCGCCACGTGCCCCGGATTGAGAACAGACCGGCCAGGGCGAGGCCCCATGCAATCAAGGCCCCGGGCCCTGCAGCGGCCCAAACGGTCAGGTACTGGTTGTGCGGTCGCAACCGGTAGGCCGGGTCCAATGGAGAATTCACCTCATTGTAGGCCCGTTGCATCGCCGTTTCGACGTCACCGGTTCCTACGCCAGTAAGCGGTGCGCTTCGAATGACATGGAGGGCGGCGCGTGCGAATTCCATGCGTTGCAGCACCGAGTTGCCCGAAGGATCGCCACCGTCTCGCCGGTTTGCCCATTCGAACGCCAACACATCCCACCTGCGTCGTAGCCCCCGATGTTCCAGTTCAGAAACTGTCGGAATGCCGGCTTGAATGTGCTGGATCGAGGCCTCCGAAAGTGCGTCCACGCCGTCGGCATCCTTGCGCAATCCGAGCGAACTCAAGTGCCTGATGGCTGTGGTACGCAGCGCTTGGCCCCGCGCGTCGGTTCCCGTCAATGGTGCACCGGTGCGGGCTGTCCAGGCGCTATCGAGCTCGTGTTCACACAGGTAGGTCCAAACAAAGGTTCCGTTTTCACGCAGCGTTTTCTGAACATCGTGGCGGTACTGGCCATTTCGCGCTGTGCGGGCTTCCAGAAGCGCCGGATCCGGGTACACGGCGCGAAGTTCCCAAACGGCCCATGTGCCGGCTGCGAACGCCAGCCCCACTGCCACGGCCAAGGCCGCGCGGATAGCCCGATGCCTCCCTTCCAAGACGCACGCACCACCGATTGCAACCGGGAGCAGAACCAGGCCCGTCAACGATCCGGTCCGCGCCACGGTCAGTCCCCCGATGACCGCAAAGACACAGGGTGCCAGAGCCGAAAGCTGTCCCCTGAATGCGCGCAGGGTCCACCAACCGCCGGTCCAAGCCACCAACAAGCTGAAGCGCACATGTGAAACAAAGGGCGACCACTCCCTGGGCCGCAAGAACGCTCCTTGGGCCTCCCGCCACCACCCGTAAGCCCACATGGAGGCGCAGGCCAGCAGAACAGCGGCGCCCAACAGGAGTGGTACAAATCGCTCCGCCCATGCCCGGTCCCACCGGCCCGTCGCCGCGAGCAGCGCAAACCCGAACAGAGGCCCTTCGTTGCGCAGCAGCTGCAGACCGGCGCCTAGGTCTTCCGACCACAGCAGCGCGAGCACTTGGCTCGCCCCGAACGCCGCGATTCCCCAAGCCGTCGAATTCCTCGGAAAGGGCATGGGGCCGGACTGCACGCGGTCAAGAATCCAGGCCGTTCCGAACAGCATCAAACCCACCGACATCACCGGATTTGAAAACGGCAATCCGAATACGACCGTCCCCCAACCCAGGCGATATAGCCGCTCCGCAGCACTCATTTGCGACTGCCAGCCAGCAAGGTGCGGTAGGCGCCACTGGACAGGGCCTCGATGGCCGCTTGCAAGACCGGGTCGTGTGGAATGCTCCACGTGATGACTCCTTCCTGCAAATGGTACCGCATGACAATTTCCTCCTCGAGGGCCCGTTGGATTTCAGAGCGGTACCGTTCGATGTCCTTGAAGGCATCGGGCCGGATTGCCGTCTCGAAAGCGAGCAGTGCCGTGGAATCCGCAGCGAAAACGCCTTCTTCCTTCGCGGCTGCCCGGAGGCTCTGCAGGGAGGCGTAGGTGGCCGTTTGGTAGGTGAAATCTGGCCGGCTCCGCACGTGCGCCGCAAACTCCCTCCAATCGTCTTCTGTGAGCCCAAAGGCGGACGCAGCTGCGATTTCGGGCCTTTTCGCGCTCCACAGGTTTGCAAACTCGAACAGCACCCCTTGGTCGTAGAGCGCTTCAAGGACCGGGGACATGTAGGTGGGAGGAATGGCCAAATCGGGTTCGATGCCCTTCCCGTCCAAAACCTTGCGGCCAGCGCGGGTCCGGAACTCGCGCCTCAATGAATCGGGGACCTCTTCTGCAACGCCGTCTTTTTTGCGGCTGTAGTCGAGCCGCTGGATGCACCGGCCACTGGGGGTGTAGTACTTGGCCACGGTCACCTTGAGTTTCGTTCCGTACGCCAAGTCTTTGTTTTGCTGGACCAGGCCTTTCCCGAAGCTGGCCTCTCCGACGACGATGCCGCGGTCGTGGTCTTGCAAGGCCCCCGCAACGATTTCACTTGCGGAGGCCGAAATGCCGTCAATCAACACTGCCACAGGCAAATCCGGGACGACGGGGTCTGCGAAGGTCTTGTACACTTTCGTCCATTCAGGCACCTTGCCCCGCGTGGAAACCACGTCGAGGTCTTTCGGAAGAAACAGGTTCGCGATGGCAACGGATTCGTTCAACAGGCCACCGCCGTTCCCCCGCAGGTCGAGCACGATTTGTTTTGCGCCGGCCGAGTCGGTCAGGTAGCGGATGGCTTGGCGCAGTTCTCCAGCACTGCCCTGCGTGAAGGCACTTAGAATCACATACCCCGTGACTTCATCCACCATGCCGCGGTAGGGCACGGCCGGCATTTTGATCTTCTCGCGGGTGAGGGCCACAAACCGGTCTTCATCCTCTCCGGGCCGCCGGTACCGCAATTCGAGTCCAGTTCCAGTCGCGCCTTGAAGCATTTCGGACACCTGGTCAGAATCGAGGCCTTCCACTTTTTTCCCTCCCACCGAAACGATGACATCGCCGATCCTCAGGCCGGCCTCCGCAGCGGGAAACCCGGGGTAGACATCGACGATGGTGACTTTTCCATTGAGCTGTTGAATGGTGGCACCCACACCGCCGTATTCGCCGGTCGTCATGAACCGCAAATCTTCTACCCGTGACTCTGGATAATAGACTGTGTAGGGATCCAAGGAGGTGACCATGGCGTCGATGGCCTCGTCCATCAGGGCTCCGGGCTGGAGCTCATCGACGTAGTAGATGTTGAGTTCGCGGAAGAGCGAATTCAAGATTTCCAACTGCTTCGAAATCTCGAAGTAATTCTCGCGGATCGGCCGAACGAAGCCGGAGGTGACCACGGCTGCAAGTAGCAGAAAGAGTCCCCATTTCCAGGTTCGCCGCCGCCGGGCGCTTCGCGGTTTCTGGCCAGCAGTGTGGGCATTCGAATGCGCCTCCATCAATCACAGATTTCGCTGCAATTTCTGCAAAACATCCCGCATCCGCATCCTGATTTCCGAGAATTCCGGCAGGCCTTTTCCCACGTACAAAAAGACCATGGCCCATCGGACTTCAGCAGCTTCGAGGGCGTTGTCCAAGTCGTGCCGCTCATGCCGCCAGGCTTCGCGCATCAACCGCTTCACCCGGTTGCGGTCGACTGCGCGCGGGAACCTCCGTTTCGATACCGAAAAGGCCACTTGGCACGGCACGGCTTCGGGCAATTCCCACGGTATCCGTTGGGCAATCAAGGGCCAAGCCTTCGCCGCTGTCCCGCGTTCGAACAACGCGCCGATGGCTTCCCGCGACTTGAGCCTCCGCTCGCGGGGAAGCGTGTAGTCGGGCTGAGCTGTCAAGTTACTTGCCGAGGATGTAATGTTCGATGGCCATGGTCATCGACGGGGCACTGACCGTGGGAGCGGGCACATCGACCCGCAGACCGGCCTCCTTCGCCGCTTCTTGGGTGGTGGGCCCGAACGTGGCAATCCGCGTATCTCCCTGGACAAAGTCAGGAAAGTTCCGGAACAGGCTTTCAATTCCACCTGGACTGTAGAACACCAGCATGTCGTATTTGACATCGCTGAGGTCGCTGAGGTCGGAACACACCGTCCGGTACATGGTCGCCCGGGTGTAGTTGATTTTGCCTTCTTCGAGGGCCTGCGGAATGGAAGGTTTGAGCAAGTCACTGCAAGGCAGCAGGAAACGTTCCGTTTTGTGCTTCTTGATCAGATCCATCAACTCCTGGAACTTCACCTGGCCATGGAAAATCTTCCGTTTCCGGTAGACCACGTATTTCTGGAGGTAGAAGGCCGTGGATTCGCTCAGGCAGAAATACTTCATGGCATCCGGGACTTCAAACCGCATTTCCTCCGCAATGCGGAAGAAATGGTCCACGGCGTTGCGGGAAGTCATGATAACAGCTGAATGTTCAGCCAAATCGATCCGTTGCTGACGGAACTCGTGGGCGTCGACCCCTTCGACATGGATGAACGGCCTGAAGTCGATAGTGAGCTTCAGTTTCTCCGCCAAATCGAAGTACGGAGACTTCTCCGTAGTGGGCTTCGGCTGCGAGATCAGGATGGTCTTGATCTTTTGGGCCATGCGGGTTTCGACGAGTTTGCACGCAGTGAAGTCCTCAAGCCCACACCTTCCACACAAACCATGCAAGCCCTGCGGAAGGTATGATTTCGAGGGTGCAAAGGTACGCAAATCCCCAACCCAAGTTCACCCGCTCGCGAATGAGCCGTACCAAGGCCCATCCCCACTTCACTCCGAGCCATCCCATCCACACCCAAACCACTCCTCCCGATGCGGTCCGCAGCGCCTCTGCTGCCGGCAATTGCGCGACGGCCCCCACCCAAAAGAGTGCTGTGATCCAGGTCCACCACACCCGGAGCCTCCGGTCCATCCGGTGCATCCCTAAGAGCAAATCCTCCCGCAACGTGAGCCAGGCACCGAATCGCGCTCCGGCCGCGCGCAGCGCCTCGGTGCCCACCCCGATTCCAAACCACGTGGCCAGCGAACTCCATTCCACGGCTTCGCCCGGAAGGGCGCGCGACCAAAGCCATGCCGTGCCAGCCAGCATCCACCCGCTTGCACCGAGCAGGAGTACCAGCCAGGTGCCGCCCTCCCGGTGGTCTGCGGTGCCCCCGTCTCGCCAAGGCAAAAATTGTCCACGGGTGATGCAGGCCCATTCTTTCCCAAATCCCGAACGCAAACCCGCCGATAGCCCGAAAATGACCACGAGTACAAGCCAAAGTGGACCGGCGGCATCGTAGGCTGAAGGGGGAATCGGAGTGCCATCGAACATCGGTGCGAAGATGCATGATTCACGGGGCAACCTGAAGTCCGGTCCACGCTTCGCGGCAAGTACCCGCTGTGTCGCATGCATGCACGCGGATCCAGTACGGGCCTGGACGGACCGGACAGCACGCATTCCTTCGCCCATCCCAAGTCCAAGTTCCCACTGCATGCGCCGCCACCGTCTCGGGTCCGGGCAGCTCAGCAACCGCTTCTCCAGTCGGTGCAAATGCGTGGCAGACAGTGTGCCAAACCCCCTCTGCTGGGGCTTCCCAGCGCACGGTAGCCAGGTTCGGCGGTGGTGCGGGGTAGAGTCGGATGGTCGACGGATTGCAGGACAACGCGCCGTTTGCGGTGCTTTCTGTGCAGCCCCACTGCGAATTCCTCTCGCCCGGGGTGGCCCCTGTCGCCGAAGAAACCCAGCCTGCATCGCGGGACGCGCCCGTGCGTTCGAGGGAGACTCCCGTGTGGGATGGCAACCAGGGAACATGGTGCTCCGGCCCGATGGGCACGGCTTCAAGGAGGGCATCCGCCGTGCCGATAAGAATCGATCGCTCTCCGGAGAGGCCTGGCAGATCGAGTGGAAGGGCGTTTGCTGTCTGCAAGCGGTTGGGACAACGTGCAAACGCCCATTCTCCGGGGGGGATGTACAGCGATGCCGCATCCCATTCGGCCGTGAAAGGGGTCCAATCCGCGGGGTCGGGAAGAGCTGTGTTTGCGATGAAAAGACCGGCGAGTCCGAGGGGTGTCTGGGAACTGTGCCGCAGTTCTACGAAGGGCTCATCAGCGCTGCTCGGTTCAGCAAGTACTTCATTGAGGGTCCAGTTGTGTGCGGGCGACGGTCCTGCAGGGAGAGCATCCGGCTCGGCCCAGATGCGGTTCCCGCTGAGATCTTCAACCCAGCCAGAACGGTCTGCCCGCCAAACACATCCGGGGAGTGGAGATTTCCCATCCGTTCGAATCCAAGGAGCCCAACCCGCAGGAACCGATGCCAGAGGTTCGGTGAACACAAGCAGGGCATCTCCGGAAGGGGAAGTGCCGGAGCACAGCATGTGAGGCCCTTGGGCGTCCACCCAGGGCCGTTCAGCCGGATCAGCTTCTCCGGGCGTCGCTCCTGCTTCAGCGGGTGTGCTGTCCCAGTTCCGCGGGTCCAGCGCAGGTCCTGTGGGATCGAGCCGGAACAACGACCGTCCGGAATCTTCGGAGCGGCGGTCGCGATGCCAGCACGCGCTGTAATCCACGCGCTCCACCACCGTTCCGTCGTGAAGGGCAAGCTCTACCGTTCCTCCCGCATTTGCGAGGGGCCCTGCAGGCAAGGCCCGCCGTTCGAATGGAAGCAACCAACGCAGGCCCAAGGGGAGCCCATTCACCCGCATTCCCCCGACTTCGAGTGTGTCTGCGGTGAGGTTTGCAAGTTCCACAAATTCAGGAATGGCCTCCGAACGCCCTGCCGGCGCGGCATGGATTTCCGTCACGGCAACGTCGCCCACCCTGGGAAACCGCTTCACCTCGAGCTCAACCGGAAGGACGTCGTTGCGCTGCGGGGGAGCCCAGCAAGCCCGTGCCCCTTCGATCCGCAGCCGCAACCTTCCCGGTACAAGCGGTGAGCGCAGCCGGATGACCACAGAATCTCCTCCACAATGAGCCCATCCCGTGGGTGACGGAAGGACGCGCAGGAGAGCCGCGGGATCCAAAGCACGGTCGCAGCGCACATGCAGCTCCAGGGGCGACCGCGGCACCGCGTCCAGGACCGCTGGCGCCAGGTCCACAGGAGCCACTTCATACGGAGCGGGGCCGCCGGGGCTGGCCTCTTGCGGACCCCAGTTCGGATCTGCCCCGCAGCACACCGGGCAGGCGGCTGAAACCGAAGTTCCGCCGCCCGCCCCGCCCCACCAACTCCGCTCATAATGCACCACGGCGGCCCATCCCTCCGTCCCGAGCAGCCCGATGCCGTCCCCTGCATCGAGCAGGGTGCCGCCGCCCGTCCACCGCATTTGGCGCAGCCGCAACTGCCCCGTCGGATCCACCGGCTCGGCTCCCCCCGACAGTACCGCCCGTTCTCCCGGCGGTAGCAGCCCATCCCAATCGAACAGCGGCTCGAGCTCTGCCGTCCCCGTCCCCGCATCCCACCACGTCGCCTGCGCAACGTCCAACGCATGCGGACCGGGATTGTAAACCTCTACCCACTCCAACTCAGCCCACCGGGTGGCTGGCGTCGGGTCTGCCATGATTTCGGTGAAGGCAAGCGAACCGGCCGGCAGTCCATCGAGTGCCCGCCAAACCGTGAAGCCGGTATCGGGCACGAGGGTGGCTGCTGCGCCCTCCCAACCCGATGCAGCGAAATCCGCAGACCCGCCTGCCGCAACCGCAGTGGGCAGCGGAACGCGGAAGGCCCCCGTGGCCCCCGGCCACCCCGATGGATGGGGGACTTCCTCGGCAACCGGAAGGGGGCCTTCGGCACCGAGGAGCCCTCCCGGTGTGACCGGCGCGTTGAAGCGGAGCAAGAGCGTGTCGGGAGCGGCGAGTCCAGCAGAAAGAAGACGCGGGGGCGCCACAGCAGCCGTGGCCGTGTCGGGCAGCAGGACAAAGCGCACTCCGCTTGCATTGGATGCGGTGACGGTAGCTAGGATACCGATGCATGCGGGTACGGATTGCGCGGTCCAAGGAAAGGCAGCAGCAGGAAAGGCAGGCGGCACAAGTCCGAGGGGCGCACAGGCGAGCCCTTCGGCACTGGCCGTCCAACTGGAGGCAAGCCCCGCAGCAAAGAACCCGGGAAAGGCGTCGCCGATGGGAACCGGGGGTGAGCCAGAGGTGAAGGCATGGAGAACGATGGGGTCGGAAGAACCCGCTGAACCGAGGTGCAGGAAATGGCCCGCGGTGGAATCCGCATCGAAGAGGAACACCCGTGAGAAGTTTGCGGTCGAGGGGGCGAAGTTGGCGTGCCATTCCCAGCGACGCAGGGCCGTGGGGCCCGGACAGGTGGCGAGCCAGGCCGTGCCTGCCCCGTCGAGGTCAAGCGTCCAGCCGGTGCCGTCCCACGACCAGGAAGTCAGATCGCCGGTCCATGCGGTTTGGGTTTGGGCCGTGGCGGCACGCCACGGAAAAACCCCCGCAGAAACCCCCAGAACACAGGTGAGAAATCGCCGCATGCCGTTCGCCACATTCGTGAGTCCACAAAGGTCCTTTGGCCGCTTCAAATCCGTGCAGACGTCCACAAAGCAGACGCGTACCTTTGCAAAATGAAAGATGGACTTCGGGTGGCGGTGGT
>CAZMNI010000049.1:0-11652 GCA_964567615.1 uncultured Chryseobacterium sp. | reverse complement strand
TCCAGCGGGAACGGGGAGACCCTCGAACCTCACGGCCACCTTTTGGCCCAGATTCGTGCCCTCATCCACCAGTTCCAAATCCGAACTCGTGATGTCCATGAACCCCGTCGACCATTCTTCGACGTCGTTGTACGAGCCCGTCAACTGCACCGAAACCACGGTCGTGCAGCCCACTCCCGGGATCGGGAAGACACACGAGCCGTCGTTCAAGGTCGCGGCGGCATCGAAGTTGCACGCGGTAGCATCGTTGCATCCCGCCGTTTCGAACGCATCGCACACTCCGTCGGCGTCTACATCCGCCAGGCACACCCCGGCGCAATCGTACCCCACTGCCGCGAATTCGCAGTCCCCAGTGGCTTCGAAGTTGCAGGCAGTCGCGTCGAGGCAGAGCCCTTCCTGTGCGTCACAAATTCCGTCTCCGTCCGCATCAGCAAGGCATAGGCCGTTGCAATCCAGCAAGGCTTCCGGGAAAAGGCACGAGCCATCGTTCGTATTCGCACCGGAGTCGTAGTTGCATGCGGTCGCGTCTGTGCAGCCGAACTCCGCGAACCCGAGCACTTCGTTGCGGCCCAACACGATGGTGGTGGATTTGTTCCATACGTACTCCGTTCCGGTCACGTCCGCTTGGACGCCCGTGCTGCCCGGCTCCTGGATGCTCATGAAGGCAAACTGTCCGTCCGGCGTCAACGTCATCCCCGTCGGCTCAGCACCGATCGGGGTGCGCATGAACACAGCCATGTGGGGGTCATCCGCCGTGTGGTCCGCCGCGAGAAACCACACGTGGTCGAGGCCGCCGTCCTGCAACATGTACACGTTGCCCGCGGCGTCGATCGTCAGGTTGTCATCGCCGTTTGTATGGGATGCGGTTCCGCACACCCCATCGGCCCACTGCACCGGGTAGGTGGTGTTGTTCCGCAGGAAGATCTCGAATCCGCTGATGCTCGAGCCATTGTCGAAGAACCGGTACGTACCCCCTGGAGCAGAAGATGACTTCGATGTAAAGTACAGGTAGCCCGTCAACGGGTCGTACTCGATGTCTTCTGTGCTGTTGAAATCCGTGGCTCCCAGCAGCTTCGCGTTCGGAATGACGTTGTTCCGATCTGCTTGAGTAGCATTCGGGACCTGCACCCACGTGCCCGTCGTCGGAATGCTGAGTACGGTGACATTCAGGTCTGCTACGCTCGGCAAAGCGAGCGCATACAATGTTCCGTTTTGCAGGTTGCCCGGCGTGTCGAGCACATACTTGAAGACGATGCCGTCGGCTTGGTCCGCGGCTTGGTAGAGCACGCTGTCGCCTTTGAAGCAGGCATTCTCATGGCTCATGCGGCCTGCGGCCCAAATCTTATCCGGAGCCCCGTCGCCGTCGTAATCCACAACGGTGCGGGTTGCAGGATCCACCTCCATCAACCACCCCATGTCTGCATACCCGTCCCCGTTCCCGTCCGTCGTGGAATACACTTCTTCAGCCGTCACCACCGTGCCCCAAGGCGTGATGCCACCCGAGCACAAGCGGGCTGATCCGTTCAAAGCTGGATGGCTAAAATCCACAGGGTCAATGGTTCCTACGTTCCAGAGTTGCGTGGTCTCGTCAAAGGTGACCTCCGCAATGGACATGCCTCCTGGCGTCGTCTCGTGGTTGATGGCCAAATACCCGTGGCGGCTGCTGCCCTCGATGGGAACGTACGCAGTGAAGTCGTTGTTCGTGCCGACCGTTCCGCCACTCGTGTAAGCATCCCCGGAACGAACAATCACCTGGTAGCGGTGCGACTCGGGGATAAACATGTTCGCGGTTTGGTTGCCCGATGCGATGCCCGTAAAACATGCCATGTCCGTAGAAACTTCATCCGCACAGGCATAGGCCGTGCACGTGAGCTCGCCCGCACAGTTGTAACCAGAAACTGGGAACGTGCACGAACCATCGTCCGCAACCGCTTCGGCTACGTAGTTGCACGCAGCAGCATCCGTACAACCCACGATTTGCTCCTCCTCGGCAGCCGGCGCATTCCACGTCACATACAAGCGCGGTGCGGTATCCGGTCCGCTGTCGCGTGCTTCTGCTTCCCGACGGCCAGAACCGGTGATGAGGAAGTTCAACGCGTTTCCTGCGGACCATCCTTCTAAGTCCACCACATGCTGCACCAACGCAGTCAAATCCGGAGTGGCTTGGTCTGCGCCTGCAGCTCCCACTACCGACCAAGCGGGGATGTTGTCCCAGTTGACCCCGCCAAACCGCGGACGGCTGCTGATTCCGAACGGCACCGCGCTGCTGTAGGTCGCCGCATTCGGGGCGCTCTCCACTTGCACTTGAACCGACGTCGCTCCGCTGTGCAGGGCATCCACTGTAAACTGCAGATAGGCAGAAGTGACCGTAGCCCCTGCCGGGATGCTCACGCCTTGGAACCGGATGCCCACAATTTGGTTATCCGCCCCATCCTGCGTCAGCTCCAAATCCGAACTGTCCAAGTAAGGCGTTCCATAAAAGCTAGACGTGGGGTTCACGCTCTCCTCTGCATCGTCGTTCACATCCACTACGGGGAACACCGCGGCGAATGCGCACGAACCATCGTCCTCCACCGCAGCGGGGTTGAAGTTCGTCGCCGTCACATCCGTGCAGCCCAAGGCCACCGGTACGATGGCATATTCCACGTGCAGCACCGGAGCGGCGGCAGGAACTCCGTCGTAGGCCTCGGCCTCACGACGGCCCGATCCCGTCAACACGAAGGCCAACGGATTGCCCGATGCCCATCCTTCCGAATCCACGACGTGCTGCACGAGGGCAGCCAGGTCGGGCGTTGCTTGGTCTGCGCCTGCAGCGCCCACGACCGTCCAAGCCGGAATGTAGTCCCACGGCACACTGCCGAAGGTGGGTCGCGAAGAAATCCCGAACGGCACCGACGCACTGTAGGCCACCGGGGCTACCGCATCTTCCACCGCCACATTCACGCTGGTCACACCGCTGTGCAGGGCGTCAACCGTGAACTGCAAGTAAGCCGAGGTGATGGTCGCCCCGACGGGGATGTTCACATTTCGGAACCGGATGCCCACTGCTTGGTTGTCCGAGCCGTCCTGCGTCAACTCGAGGTCCGAACTGTCGATGTAGGGCGTTCCGTAGAAGGACGAGGCCGGATTCAAACTCTCCTCTGCATCGTCTTCTGAATAGGCCACCTGAAAAGCCAACGTACAAGGCGACTCCAACGTCCCCACCACGCATGAACCGTCGTCCGTCACTGCATTCGCATCGTAATTGCAGGCCGTCGCGTCGGTGCAGCCCGGCGCACAAGTCGAACCGTTGCCGCCACACACGCCGCACACGTCGGCAAACAAGCACGCCGCCGTTGCGCCGAAGTTGCACGCCGTGGCATCTGCACACGCCTCGGGCAGCAGGACCTGGATCCGGCCCGTGGTCACCGGCGGGTAGGCCTGGTACGCCACGTCCGTAATGACCCCGGCGAGGTCAAGGGTCAGGTAATCGATAAAGGCATCTGCAGCCCGAACCGTCGAGCCCACGAATACCTCAGTGCCCCACGGGTAGCAGTCGCCGCCGAAGCCGGCCGGACCACCGAGGCCAGCCGTAAAGTCCACGGTCGCCACTGGGATGGAAACGCCCGGGACCGGAATGCCGTTTTCGATGATGACCAGCCCGTTATCGAGGACCAAGCTCTTCACACGGAGGCCACCGAACGTGGTGCTGCAGTCCGCGGGGTTGTTGACATAGGGAGCTGCAACCACATCGTAAACAAGGGTGCCGCCTGAAATTTGGGCAAAGCGCCCGTCATCGCCGCTTATCGCGCCCGTCAACGGATTCAGCGTGATCTTGCTCACCGCATTCTCGAAGACGAGCTTCAGCTGCTCGGAAGTCACCGAGGGAAGCACCGCGATGAAGTTTGCGAAGGGCAGGATGTCGTTCATGTCCACCTCCGTCAGCGTGTAGCCGGCGGGGTAGATGCAGCCTTGGCTCGAGCCGTAGCCGTTGCAGCGGATGCCGCCGCCGTTTGCGATGCCGAGGACCGGCATGGGAATCGTGGGGTCCGCTGTGGCCAAGTCCCTTCCGGCCTTCAAGTACGCATCCGCGACGATGTTGCCGATGCCGTTTGCCCGCGAGCGCACGGAAGGCTTGCGGACGTCGAGGTCGATTTGGGTCACGCAGGTCGCGCCATTTGCCGCGAGGGCCGCGAGTTCCGCCTGCACCGGCTGTACTACGGCATTGTATACCGCTGCATCCGAAGGGGCCGTCGGACCGAGGTCCACTTGGCGGATGCCGCTCACTTCCGGGTGGGTGTTCGTCACTTGGCCGTCCGCATCGAAGGTCACGGTCAGCGCGCCGAGGTGGGTGTAATTGCCGACCGTCGTGACAATATGTACGGTTGCACCACTGGCATCCGTCACCTGGTAGGGGTAGGGGCCAAACACCGGGTGCGGGCCGTTGTACGCCGCGTCATTCGTCAAATAATTGTCTCCGCCGCCGGCCACCACGATGTCGATGCCGCTGAGCAAGCCCGCGAGTTCGATGTCATTCGTGATGCTTTGCAGGTGCGAGATGAGGACAATCTTGTTCACCCCAGCCGCCTCCAACGCCGTCACCTGAGCCTGAATGGCACCGACGATGTCCGGGTTGATGGTCGTCGCGCCGGGGCTCGTGATGCCGATAAGCTCGGGCGTAATGGCCCCGATGATTCCGATTTGCTCACCATCCCGCTCCACCACCGAGCTTGGCAGGATGCGGCCTGCGTCGACCAAGGCCTGGAGCGAAGGCACGTTCTCAAAGCTGAGGTTGCAGCTGAGGAAGGGCGGTTGCGAAGCGGTGAACGACGAAATGAACGCAGCGAGCACGTCCGGACCGAAGTCGAATTCGTGGTTGCCGATGGCCAGCGCGTCGTAGTCGAGCATGGACAGAGCGATAGCGTCATAGGGCGTGCCCGTCGGTTGGGCGCTCTCGTCGAGCCAAAGCCCGAGGATGGCCCCGGCGAGCATGTTGTCGCCGCTGCTCACGAACACCGAAGGAAGGCCTGCAGCATCGGCCGCCGCCCGCTCCGTGCCGAGTACAGAAGCGAAGTGGTCGATGTTGCCGAGGGACGACTCCCCGTCGTTGTTGTGCAACAGCACGAAGGTGAAGTCCCCCGGCGTTTCCTCTTCCGCATCCGCTGCGAGCGGGGCGGGATTTTCCACCACCGGCAAGGCCGACGTTGCGGTGGTCACATTCCGCGGAATCGTGTCCAAACCGAAGGCCGGTGCGAGGACATCGCGGTACGTGTCTGAATAACTGACCATGCTCACATCGTGCTGCAAAGTCCAGTTCTCGCGGTCTTCAATGCCTGTGGTCCCGGCCAAATTGTTCCAAGAGGCGGGAGCACCCGCCGTAGAGCGCACATTGTAGTAATCGGCTTGGGCCTTGGTGGCATCCAACCCGACCACGGTGAATCCGCTCACCATTTGGCGGAAGTGCTCGACGTAAGGAATCAACGTCTTGACGCTGTCGTCCGGCACGCCGAAGCTGCGGACATCGCCCGCGATTTGAGTGGTAACAAACTCCGCACCGATGGTCGCGCCTGTCGCAAAATCGCTCACCAGGGTGTTCGCCCACGCGCTGTGGATGTCGCCCGTCAGCACGAGCGGATTCGAAACGCCGTTCTCAGCAAGGGTGTTGTACAGCCAAGCACGGTCCGCTTGGTAGCCGTCCCAGTTGTCATAGCTGAGCGCTACGAAGTCGCCGATGTCCAGCCCGCCGGTCGTAGCGGCAAATGCCTGCGCGATGGAAGCTCCTCCGAGCCCAGCCTGCGGGGCGTTGAGGTCCACAATGGGCAGGCCCGCCATGACGGTTTGGTTCACAATCACGTTCCACGCCGCATTCGAAGCCGCCAACTCGGCCGCCAACCAAGCTTTCTGGTCTGCGCCCAGCATGGTCCGCGCCGGCGAAGCAGCTGCAGCATTTGCCAAATAGATGCCCTGAAGGTTTGCCGGATTCGCAAGGTACGCAGCCGGATTTGCATACAACTGATTCACATTCGGCACTTCCACCTGCTCGCTGCGGGCGTGGACCCGGGTCTCGAGGAAGTAGAATTTGGCCAAATCTCCCACCTCGATCGAACGGAAGGCCGGTACGCCTGCGCCGGTCAACGGAATGTCTCGCACAGGATTCCACTCGTAGTACGCTTGCAAGGCCGCCTGCAACCGGTCCGCCCAAGCTCCTTCCGTGTCCGAATTGTGATTCTGTGCGCCACCGGCCCACGCGTTGTTCACGGTCTCGTGATCGTCCCAGCTCATGTACCACGGGTACTGGCGGTGCGCAGCTTGCAAATCGATGTCGCGCTTGTAGTTGCTCTGGCGCGCACGGTAGTCCGCGAGCGAGATGGTCTCGTTCACCGGCAAGTGGGTCCGTCCGGTGATGGAGTTGCCGTAGACGTCTGCGCCGTATTCATATGTATAGTCCCCCACATGGAACACCGCTTGGAGGTCGTTCCGATCGGCAATCGCGCGGTAGGCGTTGAAGTACCCGCCTTCGTAGTTCGCGCACGATGCGAGCGCAAAACGGAAATCCGCCGCATTCGTGAGCGACGCAGGCAGCGTCTTCGTCCGGCCGACCTGAGAGGTGCCTTCTGCTGTGCTGAATGCATAGTAGTACCATGTATCCGCTGCGAGGCCTGTGGCGTCCACCTTCACGGTGTAGTCCCGGTCAGCACCGGTAACGAAATCACCCTGTGCAACCACCGGCGTGAGGTCCGCCTCCGTGGAAACCACCCAGTGGACAGTTTGGGGAGCGGCCGAAGCCGTGGTCACGCGGGTCCAGAGAATGACCCGGTCGGACAGGGCGTCGCCTGAGGCCACGCCGTGGTGGAACGGATGGTACGGAACGGATGCATCCGGAGCAGGGTATTGGGCAAAAGCCCCCGCTGCGGCGCACAAGATCCACACCGTGGTCAGCAAGAATGAGCGCATGGGAAAGTGATTTGGGTTGCGGGCGCAAGTTCCCCGCGCACCGATCCCCTTCCCGTAAAGCAGTCGTCATCCTTCGGTTGTGGCTGCGCAATGCCCGCGTTTCGGGAGTGTTAAACTTCACATTCCCGCAACGCTGCGCTCACGCTCACTTTTTGTCCCACCCAAACCGGCCGCCCCCGGTGAGGACGAGTGCCGCGAACGGGATGAGGAAGAGCAGCGCGTGCTCCATTTCGCCCAGCCCCTCGCCCCAATGCGCCCCGAACGCCGCCACGCCCATCGTGAACGCCGCCGGGACCGCCGCCCACCGCGTCTTCCACCCCACCACAATCAGCAGCGGCGCCACCAACTCCCCCACCACCGCCAGAGCGAGCGATGGCACCGCCCCGATGCCCAGGAAGTCGTAGAACTCCACCGGCTCCGCGCCTGCTGAAAACCCCGCGATGAGCTTGTTCAACTTCGACCACCCGTGGGGCACCATCAGCCCCGCCACGCCCACCCGCAGCACGAGGAGGCCATAGTCCAGCATGTTCTTCATGCGGCCCAAGTTACCTTCGGCACATGGTCGGCTACAACCCGAAGGATTGGTCCACGCTCATCTTTCACACCTACAGCAAAGAGGTCTTCCGGCGGCTGTTCCCCTCGATGCTGGGCATCGGCGCCTTCACCGCGGCGGTGTGCTGGGTCGAACTCGAGTGGATGGACGAGCCGGTGAACCTCTCGAATGCCGTGCACTCGTTGCTGGGCTTCGTCCTCTCGCTCTTCCTGGTGTTCCGGACGAACACGGCCTACGACCGGTGGTGGGAAGGCCGGCGCAAATGGGGCGATTTGGTGAATGTTTCGCGGACGTTTGCAAACCGGGTGCATGCGGCCGTGGACCAAACCGAAGACCGGGCCGCCTTCGCCGAAGGCATCGCCTCCTTTCCCGAAGCCCTGCGCGACCGGCTCCGCGGCGGAACCGCCCACCCCTCCCTCATCGCCCGCGACCTCGGAGTACGCGCCTCGCGCCTCGCCCGCTCCGGCCGGCTCAACCTCGAAGAATTCCGGCAGTTCGAGGAATGCTTGCGCACTTGTATCGATGTGCAGGGCGCATGCGAACGCATCCTGAAAACCCCCATCCCCTACAGCTACAGCATGTTCATGAAGAAATTCATCTTCATGTACGTCGTCACCTTGCCGCTCGGCTTCGTGGGCACCTTCGCCTGGTGGACCATTGCCGTCGTCATGGCCGTCTTCTACGTCCTCGTCAGCGTCGAGCTCATCGCAGAAGAAATTGAAAACCCCTTCGGCACCGACGACAACGACCTGCCCCTCGACGAGTTGTGCGCCACAATCCGCCGCGACGTGGCGCTGCTGCTGCCCGTGGACCCCGCGGCGACACCGGCAGCCTCGCCGGGAATCGAACCCGGATCAAGCGTTTAGGAAACGCCTATTCTATCCGTTGAACTACGAGGCCGTGCCGGGGCATCGCGTGCCCGACTGTGTGCGCCCAGCAGGGCTTGAACCTGCGACCGATGGATTATGAGTCCACTGCTCTAACCGACTGAGCTATGGGCGCGAGGAGCGCGAAGGTACGGAGGAGCGGCGTTTCCCGCCGCTGCTTCCCGGCGGCAGTCCCGGTACCCCTTCCGGCAGGTCGAACTCGAGCTGCCGCCGGGCCAAATCCGCCGCCACCACCCGCACCACCAGCCGGTCGCCCATCCCCACGAGCGCCCCGGTCCGCAGGCCGTTGAACGCCAGCAACTCATCGTTGAAGACCCAATGATCCTCCGGCAAGGCGTCCTTCGGGATGAAGCCCTCGCACTTGTTCTCTTCGACTTCGATGAACAGCCCTTTCGGCACGGCACCGCTGACGATGCCGTGGAAGGTCTCGCCGAGGCGGGTGCTGAGATACTCCACCTGCTTGTAGCGGATGCTCGCGCGCTCCGCTTCGGCGGCGCGCTTTTCCATGATGCTCGAATGGGCACAGGAGCTCTCGAGCGGACCGGGTTCCGCCGAAGGCCGGCCGTCGAGCAGGTCTTGGAGCAACCGGTGCACGAGCACGTCGGGGTAGCGGCGGATGGGGCTGGTGAAATGGGTGTAGAAGGCAAAGGCAAGGCCGTAGTGGCCGATGTTGCGCGTGCTGTACTCCGCCTTCGCCATCGAGCGGATGGCCATCGTCTTGATGACGTTTTCCGACGCGCTCCCGGCGGCGGACTGCAGCAACGTGCGCAGGGCCTGCTCGGCGTTCGCCACCGTCGGCTTTTCCATCTCGAGGCCGAAGCGCGCCACGAACAAGCGGAGGGCCTGCAACTTCTCCGCGTCGGGCCGGTCGTGGATGCGGTACACCGCCGTCCGGGTCGCGGCGGCGGGCACGTGTGCGCGGTCTGCTGCGGGGCGGGCGAGGGCGAGGGCCACACGCACGTTCGCCAGCAGCATGAAGTCCTCGATGAGCTTGTTCGCCTCGCGCATCTTCTTGATCGTCACGCGGAGCGGCTTGCCGTCGGCATCCAGCTCGAACTTGACTTCCTCGGTGTTGAAGTCGATGCCGCCGGCCGCGAACCGGCGTTCGCGCAGGCGGCATGCCAAACCGTGCAACACGCCGATTTCCTCCGCGAAATCCCCCACCCCCGTCTCGATGCGCTCCTGCGCCTCGTCGTACGTGAACCGCCGGTCGCTGTGGATGACGGTGCGGCCGAACCACTCGGACGTGACCTGGGCTTCGGCGTCCAGGGCAAAGACCGCGCTGAACGCCAGCCGGTCCTCGTGCGGGCGCAGCGAACACAGGTCGTTCGAAAGGACCTCGGGCAACATCGGCACCGTGCGGTCCACGAGGTACACGGACGTCGCCCGGCGGCGCGCTTCGTCGTCGACGATGCCGCCTGGGACGACATAATGGGTCACGTCTGCGATGTGCACGCCCACCTCCCAGCCGCCGTCCGGCAAGGGCCGCAGCGACAGCGCGTCGTCGAAGTCCTTGGCGTCCGTGGGGTCGATGGTCAAGGTGGTCACCTCGCGGAAGTCGCGGCGGCGTGCGATCTCGCTGGCGTCGATGGTGCGCGGAATGGTCTCGGCGGCGGCGGTCACGGCGGAGGGCATGGTGTACGGCAGGCCAAACTCCGCCAGGATGGCGTGCATTTCGACCTCGTGTTCGCCGGCGGTGCCCAGGATTTCACGGACGTGGCCCACGGGGGCGTCGTCCGGGTCGGTGGGATCGGGCCATTCGACCAGGTCCACGATCACCTTTTGGCCGCCGCGGGCCCCGTTGAGGTGGCGGGTCGGTACGAAAAAGTCGGTGTGGATGCGGGTATCCGACGGATGCGCGAATGCATAGTCGCGGACGGCTTCGAGCGTGCACACGTACCCGTCGCGGAGGCGCTCAACCACGCGCGCGACCTCCGGAACGTGCCGCCCGCGCACGCGCGACCACCGCACCTCGACCTTGTCGCCCCAAAACGCGTCGCCGGTGCGCCCCTTCGGGATGCGGATTTCCGTGCCGTCCGGCATCGCGACGAAGCCGAGGCCGTGGCGCGTGATTTGGATCGGGCCGATGGGATCCAGGCCCCTGCGGTCGCCCTGCCCCTCCTCCCGTGCCGGCATGCGCTTGACCAAATACCGACCGCGGTCGCCCACTTTCAGCTCACCGGCCGCCACGAGCCGCTCGAGCGTCGCCTCTACAGCCCGGCGCTCCGGCCCCTTCGCCACCCCCAGTGCCGCCGCTACCTGCCGCAAATTCAGCGGCTTATTCGGCGCACGGCGAAACACCGATAACACCGCCTGCTCGTCCGTTCCCTTCATCCTTACAAAGATGCCGAACTTCGGGCCATGAAATCCGCTCCCGCTTTCGATCGTTTTGTGGCCGAAACGGGTCCGGACTATGTGCTCCTCGACTCGGGTCACGGGGCGCGGCTGGAGCGGTTCGGCGGGGTGGTCGTGCAGCGGCCGGACCCTTCGGCGGTTTGGCCGCGGCGCGCTGATGCGACGGACTGGGCCGCCGCCCAAGGCACCTTCACGGCCTCCGGCCTGACCCGTGGCGATTGGCGCTTCACCCGCCCGCTCCCCACCGGCTGGTCGTTCCGCTTCCCGACCCCCTCCCTGCCTGCGGGCGAACTGCGCTTCCTCCTCGAACCCACCGGCTTCAAGCACATCGGCGTTTTCCCCGAACAAGCGGCGAACTGGGCCTTCCTCCTCGACCACCTCGGTCCGGGCGCTTCGCTCTTGAACCTCTTCGGCTACACCGGCGCGGCGTCGGTGGCCGCGCGCGCCGCCGGCGCCGACGTCTGCCACGTCGACGCGGTCCGCCAAGTCGTCGACTGGGCCCGCCGCAACCTCGAGGCGAACGGCCTCGCCGGCGTGCGCTGGGTCGTCGAAGACGCCCTGCACTTCGCCCGCGGCGAAGTGCGGCGCGGCCGCCGGTACGACGTCATCCTCCTCGATCCCCCCACGTGGGGCCTCGGCCCAAAAGGCACGAAGTGGAAACTCGAGGACCACCTCGAACTCCTGCTCACCGCCGTCCTCGACCTCCTCGCCCCAGGCGGCCACCTCATCCTCAACACCTACAGCGGCCTTTCCCCGACCGCACTCACCACGTGGCTGACCCGCATCGCCGGACCGGGTTCCCCGTTTGAGTGGTCCGCGGGCGAGCTGTGCATTCAAGGCAGGGACGGTCACCTCCTTCCGACCGGTTCCCTCCTCCGCGGGCGGAACGGGCTCCAGCGCGTGGACCCCGCTTCGGCCACGTGA
>CAZMNI010000048.1:0-11663 GCA_964567615.1 uncultured Chryseobacterium sp. | reverse complement strand
TTTGCGCCCATGGGCATCACCCGCACGGAACTGTTTTCTGACGACGACAACCGGTTGGCCTTTCAGCTGAAGGCCCTCGCGCACCCCGCACGGCTGAGCATCATCCGCACCCTGCTCGAGGCCCCCGGCTGTGTCAATGCGCGATTTGTCACTTCCACCGGCCTTGCGCAGCCGACAGTTTCCCGCCACCTCGAAGTGTTGGTCACGGCAGGGCTCCTGCGGGCACGGCTCGAACATGGACGCGTGACGTATTGCATCGATGCGGAGGGGTGGCAAGCATTCCGGTCCCGCCTCGGCGGTTGGGTAGACCCGGCCTGTGCGTGCACCACCGCTTGCTGAACCACCATGATCCTTGCCCTCATGCTCTTGCTGTCCGGCAATCCGATAGCCTCGTTTGAAGCTGCTGCACGCCGACTTCCTGCAGAAATCCCTTCCGAACGCCTCGAAGAACTCGATGCGCTCGCAACGGAAATTGCCGCGGGCCGCAACGAAGTGGTGTTCATTTGTACCCACAACAGCCGCCGCAGCCATTTGGCCCAGCTGTGGGCCCAAGCTGCAGCTTTTCATTGTGGATTGAATGAAGTACGAACCTATTCCGGTGGGACTGAAGCCACCGCTTTCAATCCCCGAACCAGTGCTGCGCTTCAGCGCATGGGGTGGACGGTCACCACGGCAGAACCGGAGACCCCGAACCCGCGCCGGTGGGTCTCCGCAGATGGCGTGCCGGGTCAAGCATGTTGGAGCAAACGGTACGACGACCCTGCGAATCCGCAGCAGCACTTCATCGCGGTGATGACCTGCACGGAAGCGGACGGAGCATGCCCCGTGGTTTTCGGGGCAGCTGCGCGGATTGCACTTCCCTACATGGATCCTAAACTGGCCGACGGCACGCCCGAAGAAGCCGCAGTCTACGATGCACGATCCGCAACGATTGCCACCGAGATGCTCTATGTGATGCAACGCGCCGCCACCCTGCGCGCAAAGCCGTGATCCGATGAGCGCCTCACTCGACGCCTTCGATCGGGGCCTCACCCTGTGGATTTTTCTCGCCATGGCCGTCGGCATCGCGCTCGGCGCCTTTGCACCGGGCGTGGGCGAAGCGCTTGGCGCGGCGACGGTCCGCGGGGTGAACATCCCGATCGCCATCGGTTTGCTCGCAATGCTGGTTCCTCCCCTTGCCCGTGTGGACTACGCCGCCTTGCCGGGCATGTTCAGGAACCCGAAGATGCTGGCAGCAAGCTTGCTCCTGAACTGGGTGGTGGGTCCGATGCTGATGTTCGGCTTGGCAACCTGGCTGCTGCCCGATCGACCTGACCTGTTCGCAGGGGTGGTGCTCATCGGCATCGCACGGTGCATTGCAATGGTGTTGGTTTGGAACGACTTGGCGGGAGGGGACCGGGAGTTTGCGGCCGGCCTCGTGGCGTTGAATTCCGTCTTCCAAGTGGTGGCCTTCCCCAGTTTGGCGTGGCTGTACCTCAGCATCCTCCCTGGAGCCTTCGGCGTAGCCACCACTGAGATTGCCGTGCCGTACCGGCTGGTCGCGGAATCGGTGGCCCTGTACCTCGGCGTACCCTTCTTGGTGGGAGGCGTGGGCCGGTGGATCTACATCCGGCGGTTCAGCGAAGCGCGGTTCACAACCGATGTCCTGCCGCGGCTGCGTTATGTCACACCGGTGGCCTTGCTCCTGACCATCGTGGCGATGTTCAGCATGAAAGGGGGTGACGTGGTGACCCTGCCCCTCGACGTCCTGCGGGTCGCGCTTCCGCTGCTGCTTTACTTCGCCGCCATGTGGGCGGTAGCGTATGCCGCTGGCCGTTTGCTGGGAGCCGACGACGCCACCACGAAGGCCGTGGCATTTACCGCTGCCGGAAACAACTTCGAACTCGCCATCGCTGTGGCCGTGGCCGTGTTCGGGCTAGCAAGCCCGCAGGCATTCGCAGGTGTGGTGGGTCCGCTGATCGAAGTGCCCGCCCTCATCGGTCTGGTGGCGATGTCACGCCGGATCGGGCCGAAAGCCGCTCGTTGAGCCTTCCGTTAGGCCGCCCGGCCCAGCTGCCACAGCATCCGGGTGTGCAGCCAGAGCGCCTCGGCGAAGCTGGTGTTCGAGCGGTACGGGAGCCCGAACTCTTCTGCTGTTTTTCGGACGATCGGCGCGAGCTTCCGGAAGTGCACGTGGCAGACATTCGGGAAGAGGTGGTGCTCGATTTGGTGGTTCAGTCCGCCGCACAACCACGTCAACACCCGGGACCGCGTTCCGAAGTTTGCCGTGGTCTGGAGCTGGTGTGTGAAGGCATCGGCGGGCAACACCCCCCCTTGTTCTGCTTCAGCGAAGGCATGGTCCTCTAGCACGTGGGCGGGCTGGAAGATGGCCGCAAGGCACAAGCCGCTGACGGCGTGCATGACCACCCATCCGAGGAGGATTTGGCCCACAGACAACCCGCTGAACACCATGGGAAGTCCGAGGACGTAACCGAATTGTACCACCTTCGTCACGAGCAACCAACCCAGTACACGGCCGAACGTAGAGCCGGAGCGGGCGAGCATCCCGGACTTCTTGTACCGCATCAAGGAAACAAAGTCCTTGATAGTCAGCCAGTAAAGTGTCATGATGGCATAAAATCCCCAGGCATACAGCCACTGGAACCGATGGAAGAAGTGGTGCGGCCGAGTGGGAGAAAACCGCATGACGTAAGGCACAGCAATGTCCTCATCGAGGCCATCCACGTTTGTGAACGTGTGGTGCAAGACGTTGTGCTGGATGCGCCACATCACAGAGTTCCCGCCGATGAAGTCCACCACCCTGCTGATGGCATCGTTCACTTTTTTCGACGCGGTCAGCGACCCGTGGTTCGCATCGTGCAGCACGTTCAGCCCCACCCCAGCGAGGCCCAGGCCCATGGCCACCTCCGCCGTCCAAAAGCCCCATCCACCGCCGGTCACTCCGAAAGCAATCAAGGCCCAAGGAACAAAATACAGCGCGAGCATCACACCCGTCTTCGGCCAAACCCGCGCATCGCCCGAGGGCTTCAAACCGCTCTCTGCAAAGTAGGCATCGACCCGTGCCCGCAACGTCCGCGTGAACTCTGAGGTATCCCGCGGAAAACGCATCAATGGAACGTCCATAGAGGCCGAAGGTACGCCCCCATCCGGGCTTCCCTGCAAGCCGTCGAAAATATCCCCCAAACGGGGAATTGCGCCGCCCGCTCCGCCACGTGAACCTTTGTGCCATGTGGCCACTTCTCGCCTTCGCCCTTTCCGTACCTGCTCCGGGAGACACCCTCGAACCGGTGGTGCACCCGCTTTGGCATACCCTGCCGGAAGCCGAAGTGGCGGCCCTCGGCGTGACCGCGGGAGCCACTGCGCCCGACGAGATTCCCGGCTGCTTGCACGTGCTGAATCCCGCGGAATTGCAGCGGTTCAGCTACACAGACCCCCTGCGCACCCTCCGGTCGGTTCCAGGCATGCAACTCGTCGAAGAAGACGGCTTCGGCCTCCGCCCGAACATCGGCATCCGCGGTTCCGGCAGCGACCGTTCCTCGCGCATTGCCCTGCTGGAAGACGGGATTCCTGCGGCCCCTGCGGCATATACAGCCCCCGCGGCCTATTACTTTCCGTCGGTGGCCCGGATGGCGCGCGTGGAAGTCTTGAAGGGGTCGAGCCAAATCGCCTTCGGCCCCGTCACCGCCGGGGGGGCCATCAACCTCATCTCCACGCCGGTCCCCGAATCCGGCACAGAAGCCCGCATCCACACCGAAGGCGGCAGCTACGGATCCCGCTTTCTGTACGCCAGCGCCGGTACCGTCCTTCCGACGCGTGCAGGGACAGTGGCATTTCTCGCCGAAGTCCTCGACACCGGCTCAGATGGCTTCAAAACCCTCGACGGCGGTGGACCCACCGGCTTCCAAAAGACGGACCGCCTGCTCAAAGTGCGGTGGACAGCCCCTTCGGAGCATAGGCAATCCGTGACCTTGAAGTTCAGCGATGTGGAGGAGCGGAGCCACGAAACCTACCTCGGGTTGACAGAAGCAGATTTTGCGGCCGATCCGCTGCGGCGGTATTTCGCCACCCGGCTGGACGCAATGGATGCACGGGCCACCCAAGCCGTCTTGACCCACCGGCTGCAGCTTCCCGGTGGAATCGAGTCCACGACGGACGTCTACCGCACCCGATTTGACCGGAAGTGGTACAAACTCGACCGGGTTCGGGACGAGGCGGGGGCCGTGGTCGATTTGGCCGACGTGGTCGAAGACCCGGAGGGACATGCCCTGGCCTATGCCCTGCTCACGGGAGATGCAACTGCAGCGGTCGGAAACGCTGGACTCGACCTGCGCATGAACGACCGGGGCTACCACGCGGCCGGCGTCCAGCACCGGACGGTTGTGACCTTCTCGGCCTTCGGTTCTGCCGACCAACGCCTGACCGTCGGCCTGCGCTACCACCGCGACGGCGCTGACCGCTTCGACGCCCGCGACGCGTATGTTCCGGGCCTAGGCGACCTGCTTCCGGTCGGACGAGGCATCCCGGGTTCCGCGGGCAACCGGGTGGAATCCGCGGCGGCTTGGGCGGGCTATGTCCGTGCTGCGCTGCACCTCGGCCGGTGGACCTTCACTCCGGGGGTACGCGCGGAGACCATCGGATTCACACGCACCGAGTACACGGCCGATCCCGAACGCACGTCAGGAGTGCGCACGCAGCGCCGTGTGGAGGCCCTGCTTCCTGGCATCGGGGTGAATTTCAGCGTGCGCGAGGGCTTCGACGCCTTTGCCGGCGTCCACCGGGGATTCGTGCCGCCCGGCACCTCTGCCGAGGCCCTGCCCGAGCAGAACGTTCAATCCGAACTCGGCATCCGCACCGTGGGTCCCTTCGCCAGTGCCCAAATCGTCGCCTTCCACTGCCGGTATGACCGCCTGCTCGGCGCGGACATGACGGCCTTGGGCGGTTCCGGTACTGGCGATGCGTTCAACGGTGGTCGGGCCTATGCCGCCGGCGTCGAGATGGAAGCCGTCGTGGATCTGCTCGGGCGCCTCGCCTCCCGGGAGATGTCGTTGCCACTGCAGCTGACCTACACGTGGACCGACGCGCGCTTCACCGAGTCGTTCGAGAGCACCTTTGAGCCGTGGGGCAACGTTGAAGCCGGCGACCGCATGCCCTACGTATCCCCGCATACAGCTTCTGCGGTGCTGGGTCTGGTGCGCGGTTCGTGGGCGGTGGACGCCTCCTACCGCGTGTCAGCCCCGATGGGTTTCGGCGAGGTCCTGTCCGTGGCCGATGCCGGGGTTCGGTGGGAGGTGCATGAAGGCTGCGAAGTGCGGTTTCAGGCCACGAATTGCAGCGATGCGCAGGCGATTGCATCGTACCGGCCGTATGGAGCGCGTCCGATTGCCCCCAGAATGCTGCGTTGCGGGGTCGTTTTCTTCCTCTGACAGGCGAGTTTTCAACATTTTTAACCGAATCAATTCGCTGTGAATAAGCGGATTAATCTTCTTTGCCAAAAAATCCTCACGGATTGTGCAAAAATTGTCGGGGATTGCGTGTTGTTCCCGATTGTTGCACCGCGAAACGGGCGTCCCTGCAAGGAAGTGCGCCCGTTCGTCCACTTGAGGTTAGGCATGCCCCTGAACGCCCCCCATTCCCGCACGGCCTCTGCCGTGTTGCACCGCGCGATCGGCGTGTTCCTCGCGCGCGTGCTGGCGCGCCGCGAACTCCGGGCGTATGCCATTCGCATCTGAGCCGGCGGAATTCCTTCCGCCCCTGCTTCCGCGACCGCTGAAGCACCGTTCACCCCCTCATCCCCGCTCAGATGAAGCTCAAGTACATCGACCTCATCGAACAAACGTTTGACTGGCCCCAACCGGAATTCGAACTCGACCCGAAGGGCCAACTTTCCTTCCACGGCATCCCACTTCGGGAGCTGATTGACACGTTTGGCACCCCCTTGCGCTTTACCTATCTCCCGAAAATCGGCGAGAACATTCGGCTGGCCCACGGCTGGTTCCGAAGCGCAATGGAAAAGCTGGACTACAAAGGCGCTTACCACTACTGCTACGTCACGAAGAGTTCGCACTTCAGGCACATCACGGAAGAGGTGCTCAAGCACGGCGCGCACCTTGAAACCAGTGCGCCGTTCGATCTCGACATCGTCATGGCCCTCGAACGCAAAGGGCAATTCGAGCGGACTTCTACTGTGATTTGCAACGGGTTCAAAACCGAGGCCTACATCGACCGCATCGTTCGCATGCACGCCGACGGGTTCACCGGCATCGTGCCGGTGCTCGACAACGAACAGGAATTCGCAAAACTGAACGCCGCCATCCGCGAGCCGCTGGACGTGGGATTGCGCATCGCATCCGAGGAAGAACCGAAGTTCGAGTTCTACACTTCTCGGCTGGGGATCGGGTACAAACGCATCATGCCGTTTTACCGCGAGCGCATCGAACACCACCCGTTCATGCGGCTCAAAATGCTGCACTTCTTTGTGAACACGGGCATCCGCGATACGGCCTACTACTGGAACGAATTGAACAAGGCGCTCAAGGTCTACTGCGACCTCCGCAAAGTGTGTCCGCACCTGACAGCGCTGAACATCGGGGGCGGGCTGCCCATCAAGAACTCCCTCGCTTTCCATTACGACTACGCGTACATGGTGGAGGCCATCCTCGAGGCGGTCAAATCCGCATGCGAGGAACATGGCGTACCCGAGCCGGACATCTACACGGAGTTCGGGTCCTTTACCGTCGGAGAGGCCGGGGGAACGCTCTTCAAGGTGCTTTACCAAAAGGCCCAAAACGACCGGGAGGCCTGGAACATCATCGACTCCTCCTTCATGACGACCCTGCCTGACACGTGGGCCATCAACCGCCGGTTCCTGATGCTCCCGGTCAACCGGTGGGAAGCAAACTACGAACGCGTCTTCCTGGGTGGTCTCACCTGCGACAGCGACGATTACTACAACTCCGAGCAGCACCTGAACGCCATCTACCTGCCGAAGTTCAAAGCAAACGATGACCTGTACATCGGCTTCTTTAACACCGGCGCCTACCAAGACAACATCGGCGGTCACGGAGGTGTGCACCACTGCCTGATTCCCGGATTGAAGCACGTCCTGATCGACCGCGATGCGGAAGATGCCCTCACCTATGAGGTCTTCTCCGAAGAGCAGACGGCCCACCAGATGCTCACGCTCCTGGGCTACGACATGGCTGCTGCTCCGCCACCGCCGCCGCGCGCAGGCTACGAAGCTGCAGAAATCGATGTACACGGCCTGAATCTCGAACCCGACGCTCCGAAAAAACGCAAAGTTCCTCCCACGCCGACCCGGCAATGACCCGGGCGGTGTTCAACCCAACCTTCGCTCCCTAGCTTGCACCCATGTCCGGATTCATCCGCCCCTTCGTCGAACGGCACTACCGCCACTTCAACTCCGCCGTCATTCCCGACGCCGCAACCGCGTACGAGCAACACCTCACTGCCGGTGGAAAAATGATGGTCACCCTCGCGGGGGCCATGTCGACGGCGGAATTGGGGCGGAGCCTTGCGGAAATGATCCGCCAAGACAAGGTGCACATCATCAGCTGTACCGGAGCTAACCTCGAGGAAGACGTGATGAACCTTGTGGCGCACAGCCACTACGCCCGCGTCCCGAACTACAGGGACTTGACGCCTGCTGACGAAGTGGCCTTGCTGGAGCGCGGCATGAACCGGGTAACAGACACCTGCATCCCCGAGCACGAAGCCTTCCGCCGGCTGGAAAAACACCTTGTGGACCTGTGGCAGCGTGCGGAATCCGCCGGTGAGCGCCGCTTCCCACACGAGTATTTCTACGAGGCCATCCGGAGTGGCGTCCTCGAGCAGTACTACGAAATTGACCCCCGAGACAGCTGGATGGTCGCTGCAGCCGAGAAAAACCTGCCCATCATCGTGCCCGGTTGGGAAGACAGCACGCTGGGCAACATCTTCGCGGCGCACTGCATCGCAGGGGACGTGCGGCCTTCAACGGTGAAGAGCGGCATCGAGTACATGATTTGGCTGGCCGACTGGTACACAGAAACCACCCGCGACTGCACAATCGGATTCTTCCAAATCGGGGGCGGCATCGCCGGGGACTTCCCCATCTGCGTCGTGCCGATGCTCCACCAGGACCTGCAGCGCGATGAAGTCCCCTTGTGGGGCTATTTCTGCCAAATCTCCGACAGCACCACCAGCTACGGCAGCTACTCCGGCGCCGTGCCGAACGAGAAAATCACCTGGGGCAAGCTCGGAGTAGACACTCCGCGGTTTATCATTGAATCCGATGCGACCATCGTTGCCCCGCTCATCTTCGGCTGGCTGTTGAACTGGTAAGCGCATGAATGCCATGAAACGCGTCATCAAGAACTACACGAACATCACACCGATGCACATCGAGCTCATCGCAAAGGCCTTCCCCGAGGGCTTCGGCGACGATGACCTCCAAGTGCTCTCCATGCCGAACGGCAAATACTTGCGTGCCCTTGAAGTCAAAACCGACGACACCATCTACCTCTTCCGCATCGACGACGAGATGATCGAAGTGCTCGAGGATGCTACCGACGACAACTTTGAAGTGGCAGTGGACAACGGCTCAGCAGAAACGGACACAGACAGCGGTGAGGATGAGGCGGAAGACGACAGCGCGGGTGCTGCGCGGCGCACTTCACAGGACGACGAAGACGATGACGACGACGACATCGCTGCAGAAGACGATGGCGACGACGATGACGACGATTGAGTGTTCGAAGGAACCGGAGAACAGAGAATTTACTACCTTTGTCGCCCCTCGACCGCGGGGGACAGCTGACGGGCATTTAGCTCAGCTGGTTAGAGCGCTACCTTGACATGGTAGAGGTCACTGGTTCGAGTCCAGTACTGCCCACAACCCTTGGGAACCCCTCGTCGACCGCTTGCGGAAGTCGGGGGGTTACTTTTTTCAGGCGGTGTGGGCGCGCGAACACCCGCTACATTCGCACCATGCGCATGTTGCTCGCAGTCGTGTTGCTCCTCGGAGTTGCCGGGGGGTCAGGCCTCTCGGCCCAAACCAAGCCCACCGGCGTCCTCACCGGAACCGTCCGGGATGCAGAAACTCGCTCGCCCCTTCCCGGTGCCGCCCTGCTCCTTGCAGACCAGCCCGGCGTCGGAACCACCACCGACGCCGATGGCAACTTCCGGTTTGACGCCCTTCCAGTCGGCCGAATTTCCCTGAGCGTTCGCTTCATCGGCTACACCTCCCGCACCCTCGACGGTGTGGTCATCACCACCGGTCGGCCCGTGCACGTCGAAGTGGAGCTGAGTGAATCGCCCGTGGCCATCGCAGAGGCCGTAGTGACTGCCGACCGGCCCGGTGAGGCGCTGAACGAAATGGCCGTGGTCAGCGCGCGGCCGTTCAGCGTGGAGGAGACGGACCGCTATGCCGGATCGCGGGGCGACCCTGCGCGCATGGCCAGCAACTTCGCCGGTGTGCAAGGAGCGGACGACAGCCGCAACGACATCGTGGTGCGCGGCAACAGCCCTGCGGGTGTGCTTTGGCGGGTGGAGGGCATCGACCTGCCGAACCCGAACCACTTCAGCGTCCCCGGCACCGGGGGTGGCCCCGTGGCAATCTTGAACAACAAGGTGCTGGCTACAAGTGACTTTTTCACCGCTGCCTTTCCCGCAGAGTACGGAAATTCCACCGCGGCCGTCTTCGATTTGCGGCTGCGCAACGGCAACCAAGACCGGCCGGTGCGGAGCTTTCAGTTCGGATTTCTCGGAACCGAGGCCATGCTCGAGGGGCCGATTGCGCGGGGAAAGCGCGCGAGTTACCTCGTCAATTACCGGTACAGCACGGCTGCCATTTTTACCCTGCTCGGCATCGACATCGGCACATCTGCTGTGCCGAGATACCAGGACGGCAGCTTCCGGTTGTTTTTTCCGCAGCGGTCGGGGGGGGCGGTGGCCGTTTGGGGCATCGCCGGCACGAGCGATGTCGACATCCTCATCAGCGAGCAAACGGTTCCGGAACGCAACATCTACGGGGACAACGACCGGGACCAACACTTCGGCACCGGCCTGGGCATCGGCGGCGTGACGTGGACCCGGCCGCTCGGCCCATCGGCGCACCTCAAAGCCACCGTAGCCCTCAGCCGCGACCAAGCCACGAGCGCACACAACCGGGTCTACCGCGAGCTCACCGCGGAGGGGACCTACCGGCTCGACAGCCTCGTCGATTACATGCGGTACCGGTTCACCACCGACCGGGCGAGCGGGTACCTCGCGGTCAACAAAAAATACAGCGCGGCCCTGTCCCTGCGGTGCGGACTGAGTCTCGACGCCACACGCGGCGATTTCCGGGACAGCATCCGCACGGAAGATCCGGACACGGAAGTCCTCGGGGGCTGGATGCGGCGCTGGGACGGCACCTTCACGGCCGCCACGGTGCAACCCTTCGCGCAGCTGAGCTACCGCCCGTCCGCCCGTTGGACGTGGGTGGCCGGGTTGCACGCGCTGTACCATTCGGCTTCGTCGACCGGTGT
Organism: uncultured Chryseobacterium sp.; assembly: GCA_964567615.1. Lineage (GTDB taxonomy): Bacteria > Bacteroidota > Bacteroidia > Flavobacteriales_D > Sanyastnellaceae > CAMCYM01. The sequence continues at coordinate 1,137 of CAZMNI010000048.1, read as the reverse complement.
GCTTCCGGAGCCGCGGCTGGGCGTGCGGTTTGAGCCGGGCGGGAAGTCTGCGTTCAGTGCAGGCCTGGGCCTGCACTCCCAAACCCAAGCTCCGTACCTCTACGTCGGCGCGGACGGCACCCTGCCCGACGGCTCCCTCAACCTCCCGAACACCCGGATGGGCCCCACGCGCAGCGCCCATGCCGTCCTCGGCTACACCCGCCTGCTCACCCCCCTTTGGACCCTGCGGCTCGAGGCCTACGCCCAGCACCTCTTCGACATCCCCGTCGAAGCCCGGCCCAGCAGCTTCTCCCTCGTCAATGCCGGTGCGGGCTTCAGCCGCTTCTTCGCAGACACACTCGTCAACACCGGCACCGCGCGCAACTTCGGCCTCGAGGCTACCCTTTCCCGCGCCTTTCGGAACGGGTGGTTTCTGCTTTTCACCGGGTCCCTGTTCGACGCGAAGTACACCGGCAGCGACGGCGTCCTGCGCAACACCGACTTCAACGGCCGCTACGCCGTGAACCTCCTCGCCAGCCGCGAATGGACCCTCGGCACCGGTTGGCTCTTCGTCACAGGCCTCAAGTCCACCTTCGTCGGTGGCCGTTGGTACGGCCCCGTCGACCTCGAAGCCAGCAACCTCCAACGGGAAGTGGTCTTCGAGGACGCCGCGCGCAATACCCTGCAGTTTGATCCCTACTGGCGGCTCGATCTCAAAACGAACCTGCGCTGGAACCGCCCTGCTTCTACCCACGAGCTCGGCATCGATTTTGTGAACCTCACCGACCACAAGAACGTGCTCAAGCTCACCTTTGCCCCGGACGAAACCGGCGACCCCGCCCTCGCCGTGCGCGAAGAATACCAGCTCGGCTTCCTCCCCATCTTCTTCTACCGCGTAGACTTCTAACCCCGCCACCCTTCCTTCCCATGCCGCTCCGTCGCCTCTCCGACCTCGCGCCCCTCGACCGGGGCATCCTCGAACGTGTCGAAGATGCGGAGGCCGTGCTCCCTTTGATCGAAATGGGCGTCTGCCCCGGAGAGGCCATCGTGGTCGCCCACGTGGCCCCCGGACGCGGCCCCATGGCCATCGAGGCCGCTGGCCGCACCATTGCCTTGCGGCGCGATGCCGCCGACCACTTGTGGGTGAGGGTTGAGGGG
>CAZMNI010000047.1:8907-11685 GCA_964567615.1 uncultured Chryseobacterium sp. | reverse complement strand
AACCAGTGCGTTCAACACCGTCGGATTGTCTACGGGGATCACGGCACAACTTTCAGACGCCGGAAAGGTTATCATCATCCTGGCCATGTTCATCGGCCGCATCGGAACGCTCACCATCGCGTTCGCGATCGGTGGGCGTTTGGTCGCAAACCACTTCAAATACCCGGAAGGCCACACGATGGTCGGCTGACACATGGGAACCCGCATCACTCCGTACGCCCCCACTGAACAGGAGGCGAAATCTGCGCAAGTCGCGCGCATGTTTGACAACATCGCACACAGCTACGACGCGCTGAACCACCTGTTTTCATTCGGCATCGACATCCTGTGGCGCAAGCGGGCTGTGCGGATTTTGCGCACGCGTTTGAAGGACCAAACCACGCCGTGGGAGGTGCTGGACGTGGCGACCGGGACGGCCGATTTCGCCCTCGAAATTGTGCGCATGGGCCTTCCAGCCCGGGTCACCGGCGTGGACATCTCGGTGGGCATGCTCGATGTGGGGCGCACAAAAGTTGCGCGGAAGGGCTGGGACGACCGCATTGTCCTCGTCGAGGGCGACAGTGCCACCCTTCCGTTCGAATCGGGAAGGTTCCATGCGGTATGTGCGGCATTCGGGGTGCGCAACTTCGAAGACCTCGACGCTGGGCTCGCACACATGGTGCGGGTAGTGAAGCCCGGCGGAACGCTGTGCATCCTCGAGTTTTCGCGGCCCACCACCTTCCCGATGAAGCAGCTGTTCGGGCTGTATTTCCGGCGGATCATGCCCACTGTGGGGCGTTGGGTATCGAAGGACCACGCCGCGTACGGCTACCTGCCAGAAAGCGTGGCCGCATTCCCGGATGGAGAGGCCTTCCTCGACCGCATGCGGAAAGCAGGCTGTGCCGAAGTGCAGGCGATCCGGCTGACCGGCGGGGTGGCAAGTCTGTACTTCGGCACCGCTCCGGCTGCATGATCCTGCGCGTTTCGCCGTCCGAGCTGTCCGGCAGTGTGCCTGCCCCCCCGTCCAAATCCGTTACGCAGCGCCTCCTCGCCACCGCCCTGCTCGCCTCCGGCACCTCGCGCCTCGAAGGCATTTCGGAATCCGACGATTGCACCGCGGCACTCGGCGCCACAGCGGCGCTCGGTGCTGAGATCGAACTGGGCGACGACGCAGTTGCTGTCACCGGCTGCGCCGGGAAGCCGCGTCCGCGCGGATCCGAGGTGGCGTGCGGAGAATCCGGACTGGGCCTGCGGCTCTTCACGCCCATCGCTGCGCTGGCCGATGCTGCAGTCACGTTGACCGCTTCGGGCACCTTGCGTTCTCGTCCCATGGAGGCCTTCGTGCGCTGCCTCCCCGGGCTCGGCGTTCACATCGGAACCGCAGACGGCCGTCCGCCGCTGACCGTGCAAGGCCCGCTGCGCGGGGGGCACGTGGTGGTTGACGGCACGTTGAGCTCCCAGTTTTTAACCGGCCTGTTGACCGCCTTGCCCTGTGCATCGGGGGATTCAGAAGTGGTGGTCGAGGGGTTGGTCAGCCGCCCGTATGTAGCCATGACCCTGCAGGTGCTGCGCGACTTCGGTTTAATCCTCGAAGCAGATGAGGCCTTCTCCCACTTCCGCATCCCGGGCGGCCAAATCCCCCGTCCCATCACAACCGCGGTCGATGGCGACTGGAGCGGCGCCGCCTTCCTCCTCGTGGCCGGAATGCTCGCCGGCTCGCCACACCTCGAAGTCACCGGGCTCGACAACCGGTACCCCCAAGCCGACGAAGCCATCCGCGGGGCACTCCTATTTGCCGGAGGCCGGACCGCTTCCACCCCGACAGGGTTGCGCATCGAGCGCCGCCCGGTCCGTCCCTTTACGGTGGACCTGACCGACGCGCCCGACCTCTTCCCCCCCCTTGCAGCGCTGGCCGCTTTCGCCGACGGCCCCTCCCTCCTGCATGGAGCCGGACGGCTCGCCCACAAAGAATCGGACCGCGCAGCGACCCTCGCCTCCGAGTTCGCAAAAGCCGGCATTGACGTACAGCGCGACGGCGACACACTGGTCGTCACCCCACGCACGTCCGGGCCGAAGGTGCTCCCCGCGCGGCTCCACAGCCACGGCGACCACCGCATCGCCATGGCCGCCGCCGTACTCGGCGCGGCGGGCGCCACCATCGAAATCGACTGTGCCGAAGCCGTCGCAAAAAGCTATCCCGCCTTCTTCGACGACCTCGAATCCATCGGCGGCCGCATCGCGTGGGTCAGCAACCGCTGATCAGCGGACGACGACCCGGACGGCCGTAGTTCCCGAGAGAACCACGTACAACCCCGGCGCCAGGGCCACCTGCGCCGCAGCACCGCGGCCCGCAGCCACTTCGCGGCCCGCCGCATCCCGCACCGACCACTGCACATCTGCCGCAATACCGCGGAGCGCGAATCCACCGGCATCGGCAGGATTCGGGAAGACCGTAAACGCCGTATGCCCGGGGGTTCCGACCGCGTTCGGCGCACACGGGCCTTCAGTCCAGGTGGCCAATCCGCCGTAGTACCAGGCTGCGCAGGCATTCGCATAGGTCACCCCATCGCACCCGCACACTTCCGCATTGACCGCGCACATCGCTGCGTCGAAATTCTGCACGACGCGGTTCGCATCGAAGCAGTCTCCCGCGCAGGGGCCTGCAGACCACTGTGTATTCCAGTCCACATACGTCGCGAAGCAGTCGTTGAGGTGGGACGCGCCGTCGCATCCGCAGACGGGCGCGGGAACGAAGGGGCTGCAATCGATGGCGGGATCGGCGAGGGACGGGTCGATGCA
>CAZMNI010000047.1:0-8807 GCA_964567615.1 uncultured Chryseobacterium sp. | reverse complement strand
CCGCAGGCCGTGTTGCAGGCTTCGACGGTTTGGAAAAAATAGGCCTCCATCCCCATCCAATCGCACCCGGACACCATCGTGCAGGCGCCATCGACGAAAGCGATTCCGAGCGGCATGGCGCACGCTCCGAAGTCCACGTTGCTCAAATCGGTGCACGAAACCACTCCGCATTCACCTGGCGTCCAAGCGGTCACGCCTGCCGCGTTTGTCGCTACACAGCTGTTCGAATAGGTCACCCCATCGCAGCCGCAGACCGGATCGTAGATCATGGGACACATCGCGTTCGGATTGATCAACGAAGGGTCGATGCACGGCTCTTGGGAATACGCCGCTGTTGCGAATCCGCAAGCGAAGAAGAGGGTCAAAACATGCTTCATGGGAACAAGGTAGATGCTGCAAACTTAACTTGGTCCCATGCGGATTCACTTCATTGCCATCGGGGGCAGCGCCATGCACAATTTGGCCCTCGCGCTGCACGATGCCGGACATGCCGTCACCGGTTCCGACGATGCCATCCTCGAACCGTCGCGTTCCCGGCTGGCCGGTGCGGGCATCCTGCCCGAGGCAGAAGGGTGGTTCCCCGAGCGGATCCACCGAGACTTGGATGCTGTCATCTTGGGGATGCATGCCCGGGCGGACAATCCTGAGCTTCTGGCGGCCCATGCACTCGGTGTGCCGGTGCAGTCGTACCCGGAGTTCCTCTACCATGCCACAGCCCACCAGCGGCGCGCGGTCATCGGGGGGTCCCATGGCAAGACGACCATCACCGGCATGGTTTTGCATGTGCTCCACACGCTGGGGCGCGAGACGGACTTCATGGTAGGCGCGCAATTGCCCGGCTTCGACCGGATGGTGAAGCTCGACGGCAAGGCGGAATGGGCTGTCTTTGAAGGCGATGAATACTTGAGCTCGCCGGAGGACCGGCGACCCAAATTCTTCCACTACCGACCCCATGCCACCCTCCTGTCTGGATGTGCGTGGGACCACATCAACGTCTTCCCGACCGAGGCCGACTACAACCGCGTTTTCTCGGACTACCTCCTCCTGCTCGCTCCCGATGCAGATTGCGTGTATTGCGCTGAGGACGAAACCCTGGCAGCCATCGTTCGGGACTGTCCGCGCACCGATGTGCGCTGGATTCCCTACGCCGCACCTGCATGGGAGTCCGGTGCCGACGGTACCGTACGCGTTGAGTTTGCGGACGGCGGAATGGTCCACACACCCCTTGTGGGCACCCACAACCTCCTGAACCTCGCCGGTGCACGCGCGCTGTGTGCCTGCCTCGGCGTGGAGCCCGCCGACTTCGATCGGGCCATCGCCGGGTTCCGCGGAGCTGCACGCCGCCTGGAACCCGTCGAATCAGCGCCCGACTTCGCCGTATTCCGGGACTTTGCCCATGCGCCATCCAAGGTGCGGGCCACCGTCCGGGGGATTGCGGACGCCTATCCCGACCGAACCGTCACCGCCTTTTTTGAGTTGCACACCTTTTCCTCGCTGAATCCGGATTTCTTGCCCACCTACGCAGGGAGCCTCGATGCAGCAACCCTGGCCGTGGTTTATTTTGACCCGGAAGTGCTTCAGCACAAGCGGTTGCCGGACCTCTCACCGGACGACGTGCGCACGAGTTTTTGCCGGGCCGACCTTGAAGTGGTGACCGACCGCGCTGCACTGGAGGCCCGCTTTGCTGCAGTGGAGCGACACGGCGGTGTCGTGTTGCTGATGAGTTCGGGGTGGTTCTCGGGCGCGGTTTGGCCCGCCGCAGAACAAGCGGCGGCAGAAGCCTGAACGTCAGCTCAACCCCACATCCAGCGCCATCATCACGGTAAACCCGAGCACGAAGCCCAGCGTCGCCACGTCCGTGTACCGGTCGCGCTGCGTCTCGGGAATGACTTCTTCGACGACCACAAAGATCATCGCACCGGCTGCAAACGCTAACGCATACGGCAGCAACGGCTCGATGGCATAGACCGCCACCGCTCCGATGACGCCGGCGATGGGCTCGACCGCAGCCGACAACGAGCCGTATCCTGCAGCCCGGAGCCGGCTCACGCCTTGGCGGCGCAAGGGAGCACTGACGGCCAGGCCTTCCGGAAAGTTCTGCAGGGCTATGCCGATGGCGAGTGCCACCGCCCCTGCCACGGTGGCCCCTTCGATGCCGGCCGCCGCACCGCCGAACAACACGCCTACCGCCAGACCTTCCGGGATGTTGTGCAGCGTGATGGCGAGCACCAGCAAGGTGGTCTTGTGCCACGCAGTCTCCGGACCCTCCGCTTCGTGCGCCCCGAAGTTCAGGTGCAAGTGGGGCGTCCAGCGGTCCAACGCGAACAGGAAGAGCGCCCCCCCGGCAAAACCCACTGCAGCGGGCAGCACCCGCACAAACCCCTCGCCGTCAGACATCGCAATGGCTGGAGCCAGCAAAGACCAAAAACTCGCCGCAACCATCACACCCCCAGTAAATCCTAGCATCCCGTCCAGCGTGCGTCGCGGCACATCGCCGAAGAAAAACACCAAACCAGCGCCGGCCGTGGTCACAAGCCACGTTCCTGTGGTGGCCAGCAAAGCCGCCAGCGCAGGGTGCATCCCGGCGAAAAAGTCAATGAGCACCTGCATGGGGACCGGGAGTGAGATGAACGGGCAGCACCCGGATCCGGGTGCATGTTTCTGCCGACCAAACGGCATCCACCGCTGCCTTGTCTGCGGACCCGATGCAGCGGACCGCACGGCTGCCATCGAACGCATGGGTGGAGAGGACCTGCAACCGGGTGCCTAAGCCTACCCCCAGCGCATTGAGGTGGCGCAAGAACACATCGCTGCTGTCGCATACCCCCACGACCGTTCCTGCGGTGCCATCCGGCACCTCTGCAAGCACCGCGCCGCCGTCCGGATGCACCGCGGCACTGTCGCGTGGAATGGGGTCTCCGTGGGGGTCCGTGGTCGGATGTCCCAAGAAGCGGTCAAACCGCGCTAAAAACTCTGCGTCTTCCACGTGCTCGAGCTGCTCCGCGATGGCGTGCACCTCGTCCCAACGGAACCCCAGGTGGCGGTTGAGGAACACCTCCCACAGGCGATGTCTCCGCACGAGGTCCACGGCCACCTGCTTGCCCTTCGAAGTCAGCCCGACACCGCGGTACGGCGCATGGTCCGCTAATTCCTTTGCTACCAACGTGTTGACAACACCAGTTACGGTTGCGGGCCGGGTGCCGAGGCGCCGTGCTAATTCGTTCGTCGACACCGCAGCACCGGTTGGCCCACCGAGTTGGAGGATGGCTTTGAGGCAATCCTGTGATGCAATTGTCAGCATGCCACAAATATAGTTTAGGTATGCCTAAAAAATTAGGAGATGACCAACCAATTCGGCTTTGCAGTTCCTTTGTGCCGCGATGAGACGCCTCTGGATTGTTCGCCATGCAAAAGCTGAGCCGGCAGGCCCAGGCACGTCAGACGCCGTGCGCCCGCTCTCGGCGAAAGGATGTGCGGACGCAGCGCGGGCCGGTGCAGTGCTCGCACCGGTTTTTCCTGGGGCCACCGCCGTTTCGGCTGCCACGCGAACGGTGCAAACAGCGCAAGCCCTCGCACGCGCAGCGGGCATCCCCAGCGACGCCCTCGACGTCCGATCCGACGGCTACCTTGCCGATGCACGGGCCTGGTGGGAGTGGGTTTCCACCTTTGAGGACGCGCATTCCTCCGGCTTGGTGGTCGGCCACAACCCCGGCGTGAGCGCATTCGTAGAACTGCTCACCGGGATGCGCTGGGAAATGCCCACATGTGGCATGGTAGAAGTCGAACTTCCCGACCGCCCGTGGTCCGACTTGGCGGCAGGAACGGGCAAGGTGCGCGCCGTTTGGACCCCTTCATCTACCCTTCATGGCTGAGCCTACCTCTTTTTTGAATGGCGGACGGATCCAATGGCGTCCGCTGCTGGGTGCCCTGGGGACGTTGCTGCTGCTCTACGGCGCGTGGCGGTTCCGCGCCCTCATCGCCTACCTGCTCGTGGCCGTGGCACTGAGTTTCGTAGGCAGGCCCCTGGTGCTGGCCGTTCAGCGGATCCGGTTCCGCGGAAAACCGTTGAGTGCGCACGTCGGTGCATTGGCGGCCCTGTTTGCAATGGCCACCGTGGCGGCGGCGGCGACAGCCGTCATCTTGCCGATTGTGATGGCCCAAATCGAAACGCTGTCCTCCATCGATACCGCCCAAATCCAGCGGATGTTCGAATCCACCATGCTGTGGTTCGACGAAGAGTTCCCCTTCGCGCTGGACCCTTCCGGTGGTCCGAACAGCGCCTACCTGCTCAAAGAACTCCAAACCCTCCTCACCCCGGACCTGCTGGGTGGAATGCTCGGAGATGCGTTTGCCTTGGCGGGTGAAATCGCCTTGGCCGCCTCGTCGATCCTGTTCATGACCTATTTCTTCCTCCGCGACGGTGCCCTTTTTCGGAACATCTTGTTCGCAATCACCCCGACCGGCATGGAAGACCGGATGTCCGCCATCGTTGACCGCACTTCGCAGCTGCTCACCCGCTACTTCCTGGGGCTGATTGTCCAAGTGGCCATTGTATCGGCCATCGTTACGGGAGGACTCTGGATCATCGGCGTCCCGAACGCCCTGTTGCTCGGGACCGTGGCCGGCCTGTTCAACCTGGTTCCGTACATCGGTCCCATCTTCGGCGCAGCGGTCGGCCTGCTCCTCGTGGCCACGGGCTGGCCCGGGGACGCAGCGAGCATGCAGCAGGCGGTGGCATGGTCTGCAGGGGTGTTCGGTTTGGCCCAAATCGTAGACAACTGGTTCACCCAGCCCGTCATTTTTGCAAACAGCGTGCACGCGCATCCGCTGGAGATCTTCATCCTGCTCTCCATCGCGGGGAGCCTCGGCGGTCCGATCGGCATGGTGCTGGCCATCCCGGGATACACGCTGTTCCGCATCGTGGCGAAGGAAATGCTGAGCGGTTTCAAGATCATCGATCGGCTCACCAGCAAGTTGTGAACAGCCGGTGAGAAAATCGCAGAAAGAACCTGGCCGGTGCACGCCGGTCACCGGAAAGTCGGTGTACCTTTCCTTCCCGTATTCGCAACCTCGAATCCGGGAACATGCCGCCGACCACCTCCTCCCCTGCTGGGCGTAACAGCCGCTACATTTTTGTCACCGGGGGCGTCAGCTCCAGCCTCGGCAAAGGCATCGTCTCTGCATCGCTGGCGAAACTGCTTCAGGCCCGCGGCTATTCAGTGACCATCCAAAAGCTCGACCCCTACATCAACGTCGATCCGGGCACCTTGAACCCTTACGAGCACGGCGAATGCTATGTGACGGTCGATGGTGCTGAAACGGACCTCGATTTAGGGCATTACGAGCGCTTTTTGAACGTCCGCACGACGCAGGCGAACAACATCACCACGGGACGGATTTACCAGTCGGTCATCGACAAGGAGCGCCGCGGCGAGTATTTGGGCAAAACCGTTCAGATCATTCCCCACATCACGGACGAGATCAAGCGCTGCATTCAGTTGCTCGGCGCGCAGGATCTGTACGACTTCGTCATCACGGAAATCGGGGGTACCGTCGGCGATATCGAATCGCTTCCCTACATCGAGGCTGTGCGCCAAATGAAGTGGGAAAGTCCCTCCGATACGTTGGTGGTTCACTTGACGCTCGTTCCGTATTTGGCCGCCGCAGGCGAGCTCAAAACCAAGCCCACGCAGCACTCGGTCAAGCAACTCCTCGAGTTCGGCGTGCAACCGGACATCCTCGTTTGCCGCACAGAACACGAACTCTCTCCGGCGATCCGCCACAAGTTGGCCCGCTTCACGAACGTCGCCCCGAACGCGGTCATTCAGTCCATTGACGCGGAAACCATTTACGACGTGCCGCTCCTGCTGCTCGAAGAGCGCTTCGATGCAGTGGTACTGGAAAAACTGGGCATCCCGGAAGCCGTTGAACCGGACCTCAGCGGCTGGGAGGACTTCCTGTCGCGCCACAAGCACCCGAAGCAAACGGTCCGCATCGCTTTGGTCGGGAAGTATGTGGAACTCAAAGACAGCTACAAGAGCATCGCGGAGGCATTTATCCACGCAGGCGCATCCCTCGAAACCGAGGTACAACTCAGCTGGATCCACAGCGAACAGGTGACTGCTCGGAATGTGGCCGAGGTATTCGACGGCATCGACGGCATCCTCGTCGCGCCCGGTTTCGGATCGCGGGGCATCGACGGCAAAATCGAGACGATTCGCTACGCACGGGAGCACGGGGTTCCGTTCTTCGGCATTTGCCTCGGCATGCAGTGTGCAGTCATCGAGTTTGCACGCAACGTATTGGGCCTTGCTGAAGCCCATTCCACGGAGATCAAAGAATACACGCCCGATCCGGTCATCGATTTGATGTCGGAACAAAAAGCCATCCGGAACATGGGTGGCACCATGCGGTTAGGCGCCTACCCCTGCATGTTGACGCCGGGCAGCCGAGCAGCAGAGGCGTACGGAACCCTGGAAATCGAAGAACGCCACCGGCACCGCTACGAATTCAATTCGAATTACCTCCCGCGCTTCGAGGAAGCCGGACTGGTGGCCACGGGCCGGAATCCCGAGACGGGGCTTGTAGAAATCGTGGAACTCCCCGCCCATCCGTGGTTTGTGGCAGCGCAGTTCCATCCCGAGTATGCCAGTACCGTGCTCGCGCCGCATCCGCTCTTCACGGCATTCGTCGGAGCAGCGCAGCACCACCGCGCGGTTCATTCAGGTTCGGAAGCGGCCTCAGCAACCCGCTCGTAACCGACAGCGACCGCGCACCACGTCAGGACGAAGGCGACAAAAACCACCCCCTGCTGCAATTCGAGCAGGGCCTCGACCATGCCGTGCAGGGCGATGGCGGCGATGGCGGCCACCGCGACGACGCGGCGGCGGCGCCAGGCATACGCCGCCACGCTGCCCCACCAGTAGAGCAGGGCGGCAAGGCCTGGCAACCCCAGGGCAACTCCGGTTTGCAGGTACGTACTGTGCGCATTCATCCGCCGCACGCGCGCATATTCCGCTCCTGCTGCCTCGTACCGCTCGACCAGCTCCGGGACCACATCGCCCGTCCCTACACCCAGTGGGCTGTCGCGCAAAACCTCCCACGCCGCCGTCCATGCCTGCAGACGGCCCCCGGTCGAACCGGTACCTGCTGTGGCAGGTGCCGCCTCGAGGCGCAAACGTCCCAACGCCCCCGCACCTGCAATCCCGAAGACCATTCCGGCAACTAGCACCGCCGCAGCGACGCGGCGGGCCCGCGAGCCTGCGGCGAGAACTGCCGCACAACCCGCCACGAGCAAGCCGGCACGGGACTGCAACAAACCGATGGCCACCCCAGCAGCCGCTGAGGCAGCCGCGGCGGGCCGGACGAAGAGCCACCACACCGTGAAGTAGAGCGCGAGGTAGCTCGGATGGAACGGATGGGAGAGTGCCGCGTAAGTGAATTCCAGGCCTCCGGTTTCCATCGCAGCAGCCGTTTGGCGCAGCAAAGACCACGCGAAGCGGGCCGCAAGCCCCCATCCGAAGGCTGCGACCAACGCACGTCCTGCGCGCGCACGATCGGGCTCCTGAAGCCGGGACCATTCCCAGCCGCCGAGCAGCGGGACGGCAACCATCCCGAGCTTGACCTCCAGCGCAAACCATCCCGCCGCCCCATCCGATGAAGTCACAAGACCGAGCACGTGCAGGGCATAGAAGCCCACGGGACCCACCCAAATGGCCCGGACAAATCCCATCCGCGGCCACCGCCGTTCCTGCACCGCACGCACAAGGACGGCTACGAACCACGCCAACAGGACCGCGGTAGAGGCCCGGGGATGCACCGGCAGCGAGGCCGCGAACGCCACCGGCCATGCCAGCGGCAAATCAGCGCGTGAGGGCAGTCGCACGGGCTACCGGTTTGCGCCGCAGCAGCAGAAAATGAACGATTCCCTCCCAGTACCCCCAACCGTATCCCCCGTGGATGCAGGCGAACGCATAGACGATGCCCGGAACATCGCTTGCCCGGTCCGCCTGCACCACTGCAGACGCAAGCGCCCCTGCAGACCACAGGCCGACGACAGATCCGAAGACAAGCGCAGGCACCCGGTGCCACACGGCAGGCAGCAACCCGGCTGCATCGGCTGCAGTGCAACCGAGGGTCACTGCCACAACGAGCAGGAACAGTGCCGGAACCACTTGCCGCGTGGTGGTAACGGTGCCGTGTTTGCGGTTGACAAACACCTTCCAATAGCCGTATTGCCGGTATTGGGCGGCGAGGCGGCGGTAGCTGGAACGCACGAAGTAACTGCTCTGGATGCGGGGGTCGAACCAAATCCGCCATCCGGCCTCGAGCAGCCGGAAATTGAGTTCATCGTCTTGGTTTCGCACCAAAGAAGCATCGAACAATCCGATCTCCTCCAGGGCTGACCGGCGGTAGGCACCGAACGCCACCGTGTCCACGTGTCCGGCGAGTCCTCCGGTCCTGAACCGCGCATCACCGACTCCGAACGGGGTGCTCAAGGCCATGCCGATGCGCCGGGCCGTGGGCGTGCCGTGGATTTGGGTGACAATTCCCCCGACGCAACCGCTCTCCGGATGGGCGCGAAGTGCTTCGGCATTCCGCTGCAAAAAATCCGAGGCACACCGGGCGTGCGCCCCGAAAATCACTACCGTTTCGCCGTGCGCAGCCCGGATGCCGAGGTTCATCGCCACCGGGGTGATCCTGTCGGGGTTGTCCACGACCCTGAACCGCGGATCCCTCGCCTCCCATGCGTTCAGCAGCTCCCGTGTGCCGTCCGTGCTGCCCCCATCGGCCACCACCACCTCGAA
>CAZMNI010000046.1:0-11686 GCA_964567615.1 uncultured Chryseobacterium sp. | reverse complement strand
AACATCGACTCGGACGAGGTGCTGTACTACGTCGACGGCGACTTCATGAGCCGCACGGGGATCGGCCGCGGGTACCTGAGCTTGCATCCCGCAGGCATCCCGCACGGGCCGCATCCCGGGACGTACGAGGCCTCCATCGGCAAGACCGGAACGGAAGAATTGGCCGTCATGGTGGACACCTTCCGGCCGCTGAAGGTCACAGCCCAGGCCCTTGCAATCGAACACCCTGATTACCATCGCTCTTGGCTGGAGCCCGGAGCTTGAATCTTTGCCATGCAGACTTCTCCCTCCCTTGATAAGGTGGTCCCGGCAGCCGAGGACTTCCTCCCCTTGTTGGGCACGGACTACGTCGAACTCTACTGCGGCAACGCAAAGCAGAGCGCGCATTACTACATGACGGCGTGGGGCTTCCAACCGGTGGCATTTCGCGGCCTCGAAACCGGTTCGAAGGACCGCGTATCGTACGTGCTTCGCCAAGACAAGATCACGCTGGTGCTGACCACTTCGCTGGTGCCGGGGGGCCCCGTCAACGAACACGTGTCGAAGCACGGCGACGGGGTGAAGGTCATCGCGCTGTGGGTGGACGATGCGGTGAAGAGTTGGAACGAAACCACGGCACGCGGTGCTGAAAGCGTCTTCGCGCCTGAGGTGCAGGAAGATGCGGACGGACGGGTGGTGCTCAGCGCCATTGCGACCTACGGCGAGACCGTGCACGTCTTTGTCGAGCGCAAGGACTACCGGGGCGCGTTTTTGCCCGGGTTCGTCGCCTGGAATCCGGCCTTCCGCACGCCGGAACTCGGGCTCAAATTCGTGGACCACATGGTCGGCAATGTGGGCTGGGGCGAGATGAACACCTGGGTCGATTTCTATGCCCGCGTGATGGGCTTCGCCCAACTCGTGAGCTTCGACGACAAGGACATCAGCACCGAGTACACCGCGTTGATGTCGAAGGTGATGTCGAACGGCAACGGGCGCATCAAGTTCCCGATCAACGAACCTGCAGAAGGCCGCAAGAAGTCCCAAATCGAAGAATACATCGATTTCTACCAAGGAGCTGGCGTCCAGCACATTGCCGTAGCTACGGACGACATCGTCGCCACGGTGCGCCAACTCAAGGCGCGCGGCGTCGAATTCCTCCAAGTCCCGGTCACCTACTACGACACCGTCCTCGACCGGGTGGGCACCATCGACGAGGACCTCGCCCCATTGCGCGAACTCGGCATCCTCATCGACCGCGACGACGAGGGTTATTTGCTGCAACTCTTCACGAAGCCCGTGGTCGACCGGCCCACGATGTTCTTCGAAATCATCCAGCGCAAGGGGGCCAAATCCTTCGGCAAAGGCAACTTCAGAGCGCTGTTCGAAGCCATCGAGCGGGAGCAACAGCTGCGCGGTACGCTTTGATGGCCGACCGTTCGGGGGCTGTGCTGGATGTGCGCGGACTCGGGGTGCGCACGGGCAACCGCATGCTCACCGAAGGGGTGTCCTTCACCCTCTACCCGGGCCGGACCCTCGCCCTCGTCGGTGAGAGCGGCAGCGGCAAGTCCATCACCGCGTCTGCTGTGCTCGGTTTGCTGCCTCCCGGCACCGAGGTCGCGGCGGGGTCCGTCGTCCACGTGCCGACGGGGTCGGATTGGGTCACGCCAGAGCATCCGAACGGCTCACCCCGCGGTCGTGGCATCAGCACCGTGTTCCAAGACCCCATGTCGTCCCTCAACCCGTCGATGCGGGTCGGGGACCAAGTGGCCGAGCCGCTGCGGGTGCATGCAGGGTGGACCCGCACAGCGGCGCGAGCAGAAGTCGAACGCCTGTTCGCCGAGGTAGAGCTTCCCGAGCCCGCCCAGACCGCGGACAAGTACCCGCACGAACTCAGCGGGGGCCAAAAGCAGCGCGTCATGATTGCCTTGGCGCTCGCCTCTTCTCCGGAAGTCCTCATTGCCGACGAGCCCACGACGGCCCTCGACGTTACGGTTCAGCGCGCCGTCCTCGACCTCCTCGACCGGCTGCGCCGCGCGCGCGGGCTGGCCGTCCTGTTCATCACGCACGACCTCGACGTGGTCCGCGACATCGCCGACGACGTGGCAGTGATGCACCGCGGGCGGGTGGTCGAGTCCGGCCCGGTGGCCGAGGTCCTGCTCCGGCCCCAAGACGCCTACACCCGGGAACTCGTTCATGCCCATACAGCCGCGGACATGCGGTCTGCAGGTGCAGCATCCGGATCGGACCGCCCGCTCATTGCTGCATCCGGAGTCGCAGTCGATTACGTGCGTTCCCGGGACCTCTTCGGGCGGCCGCGCGACGTTTTCACCGTCCTCGACGGGGTGGACTTGTGCATCCAACCCGGCGAGCGCGTGGGGCTGGTGGGCGAGAGCGGCAGCGGGAAGTCCACGTTGGGCCGTGCGCTGCTCGGCCTGGTTCCGCTGGCGCGCGGACGGGTGGAGGTGGATGGCGTGGCGGTGGACCCGTTGAATGCGGCGGCCATGCGCCGGGTGCGCGCCGCGGGCCAAATCGTGTTCCAGGACCCGTACAGCGCGTTGAATCCCCGCATGCGGGTCGGCGAGGCGCTCCGCGAGGTGGTGGAGTTGTACGGCGGAGATTCTGCCACGGTCGGGCATTTGCTTGAAGAAGTCGGTTTAGCGGCAGCGGACGGCATGCGGTACCCGGATGACTTCAGTGGGGGCCAACGGCAGCGCATTGTGATTGCTCGGGCCCTTGCTGTGCAGCCGAAGTTTCTCGTGCTCGACGAGTCTGTGGCCGCACTCGACGTGCGGATTCGGCACGAGATCCTCGCGCTGTTAGACCGGTTAGGTCAGGCACGGCGCATCGGGTTCCTGTTCATCAGCCACGATTTGGGCACAGTTGCTTCGTTTTGCACGCGGATTGCCGTGCTGCATGCCGGCCGACTCGTCGAGGACGGGGCCACGGATGAGGTGCTTTCGCGCCCGAAATCGCCGGTGACAGAAGCGCTTTGGGCAAGCCGGGCGGGCACCCGGGCGTTGTAACTTTTCACCGCCATGTCGTACATCCTCGAACACCTCGATGAGGGTCTGCTCACGCTGACCATCGACCGGCCGGAAGCGCTGAATGCGCTGAATTCGGCCGTCATTTCTGAACTCGCTGCAGCCGTCGAACGGGCGCAGGAACGGCCCGAGGTGCGCGTCATCGCGTTGACCGGCTCCGGAGAAAAGGCGTTCGTGGCCGGAGCGGACATCAAGGAGTTTGCGGGGTACGACACGGAGCAGGGCCGGGAGTTGGCTGCACTGGGTCAGGAGCGCCTGTTCAATCGGGTGGAGCAGTCCGCGAAGCCCGTCATTGCAGCCATCCACGGCTACGCGCTCGGCGGGGGGCTGGAGCTCGCGATGGCCGCCCACATCCGCATTGCTGCTTCGACAGCCCGGCTCGGTCTGCCGGAGGTGAGCCTCGGCGTCATCCCGGGCTACGGAGGAACGCAGCGGCTGCCGCAGTTGGTGGGCAAGGGCAAGGCGCTGGAGATGATCCTCACCGGGCGTCCCATCGGGGCGGAAGAGGCCCTTCACGCGGGGCTTGTGAACTCAATCGTAGCCCCGGAAGACCTCTTCGGTGCTGTCCGTGCCATGGCGGATCGCATTCGAGCGAATGCACCGTCTGCCCTGGATGCGGCCATCCAAGCGGTGCTCGCCGGTTACGCCACCGGGGTCGACGGGTTCGAGGCAGAGATCGCTTGCTTCGGGTCGTGCTTCGGCACGCCGGACTTCCGCGAAGGAACGGCGGCGTTTGTGGAGAAGCGGAAACCCGTTTGGCCGTGAGCGACGTGGTGGTGGGGGTGACGAACCGGAGCGGGCAGGCCCTTCCGGAGTATGCCACGGCCCTGAGTGCCGGGGCAGATGTGCGCGCACGGCTCGACCGCCCGGAAGTGCTGATGCCGGGCGAACGGCGGCTTGTGCCCACGGGGCTCAGCGTCGCGCTGCCCGCCGGCTTCGAGTTGCAGGTGCGGCCGCGCAGCGGACTGGCTTTCAAGCACGGCATCACGGTGTTGAATGCGCCGGGGACCATCGACGCGGATTACCGCGGCGAAATCGGCGTGCTGCTCATCAACCTCGGCCAGGAACCGTTCACGCTGGAACCCGGCGAGCGCATCGCCCAGCTCGTCCTGGCGCGGCACGAGCGGCTGCAGTGGAAGGAGACGGAGGCGCTCGCGGTGACGGAGCGCGGTGAAGGGGGATTTGGAAGTACGGGAACACACTGAAAATGAACATTATCGTCCCTATGGCAGGGCGGGGAAGCCGCTTGCGCCCCCACACGCTCACAGTGCCCAAACCCCTCGTGCCGGTGGCTGGAAAGCCCATTGTAGAGCGGCTCGTAGAGGATTTGGCGGCCTGTGCTGGAGCGCCCATCGACCACATCGTCTTCGTAACCGGCGACTTCGGTGCGGCGGTGGAACAGCAGCTCGTGGACGTGGCCGCCCGCCTCGGTGCCCAAGGTCACATCCGGAGGCAGGAGGAGCCGCTGGGAACCGCGCATGCCATCCTGTGCGGTGCGGATTTCTTAGACGGTCCGGTGGTGGTGGCCTTTGCTGATACGCTCTTTCGCGCGGAATTCACGCTGGATCCCGCTGTGGACGGCGTGCTGTTCGTGCGCGAAGTCGAAGACCCGTCGGCTTTCGGGGTGGTGGTCACCGATGCAGCAGGGGCCATCGTGGACTATGTCGAAAAACCGGCCACCCCGGTCAGCCGGCTGGCGATGATCGGCATCTATGCCTTCAAGGACGGAGCCCGCCTGCGCCAGGAATTGCAACGGCTTATCGACGAAGACATCCGCCACGGCGGCGAGTACCAACTCCCGGACGCGCTCCGCCACATGACCCGGGCGGGGATGCGGTTCGCTACCGGCGCGGTGTCGGAATGGATGGATTGCGGGAACAAGGCCGTTACGGTGGAGACGAACCGCCGCATGCTTGAATTGACCGGCGGGGGCTGCGATGCCACGGCGGTGCTTGAGGATGCAGTGGTCCTTCCACCGTGCGCCATCGGCCCGGGGGTGCGCATTGTGCGAAGCGTGGTGGGACCGCATGTGAGCCTCGGGGCAGGAACGGTGGTGCAAGACAGCCGGGTGGAAGATGCCCTCGTGCAGGCCCACAGCCGCATCGAGCAGGCCGTTCTCCGGGGTGCGATGGTGGGAAACCACGTGGAAATCAAGGGCCGGGCGCTCGACGCGAGCTTGGGGGATTTCAGCACCTTAGAGGCATGAAATCGGTCCTCTGGGTGGGCGCATTGCTCTTGCTTGCAGGTTGCGGTGGAGGCCGCGACCTCGCAAAGCTGCCGCCGTATCCGGAGGAGTTTCAGCGGGCGTGGTTTGAAGCTTTGAACCACTTGGTCAAAGGCGATGCGCAGCTCGCGTATACGAAGTTCCTCGAATGCGAAGCATTGGAACCCGAAGAGGCCAGTCTCCAGTTCGAACTCGGCCGATTGGATGTGCGGTTAGGCCGGCCGGGGGATGCGGTGGTGCGGTTTTCGCGTGCAATCGACGCCGAACCCGAGAACCGGTGGTACCGGGAGGCCCGGGCGAGTGCTTTGTTGGACATCGGACAGGCCGGAGAGGCATTTGACGACGTGGAGGCCATCCTGGAGGAACGGCCGGGGGATGTGGAGGTGGTGTACGTTTGGGCGGAGGCGTTCGCAGAAGCCGGAGCACCCCTGCTCGCCATCGCCGTGTGCGATGCCTACGAACGCACGGTGGCTCCGGACCCGGAAGTGAGCTTCCAACGGCTGTATTACCTCGAACAGGCGGGCCGGTACGAAGCGTTGGCCGAGGCGCTTGAACGGGGGGCCACCCAGTTCCCGGACGTGGTGGAATTCCAGTTGGAGTGGGCGCGCATGCTCCTCAACATGAGCGACATCCCACGTGCTGTAGGCGTCATTTCCCCGCTGTACGCGGCGGAACCGAACGACGGCCCTGTGGCTTTGCTGTACGCCCACGTGATGACCGCAGCCGGTCGGACGGACGCTTCCGAAGTTGCCCTTGAAACCGCATTTCGGTCGCCGGATGTGACGGTGGAGGAAAAGCTGGAAATCCTTTCGCGGTATGTGGAAATCAGCACGTTTGATCACGAATTGATCGGCCGAACGGAGCAATTGATCGCCTGGGCCCTTGAGCAACACGCGACATCTGCGCAGTTGCAGATCCTTGCGGCCGACATGGACCGCAGGGCAGGTCGTCTTGCTGCGGCACGTTCGCGGCTGGAGCAGGTGGTGGAAGCGTACCCCGGGTTGTCGGAAACGTGGATGAACGTGCTGGCACTGGACGAGGAACTGGATGACTTTGAAGCATGGGTGCGGCATGCGCGTGCGGCGGGAGAGGTGTTTCCGGCCATGGTGCAGTTTGCGGGGTACGAAGCACTCGGGCTCGCGCGGCTGGGCCGACATGCCGAGGCAGCAGAAGCTGTGCGCCGGGTGTTGCCGCGCGCACGGGCCTTCCCAGAGGAAGAAGCGGAGCTGCAAGCGGTACTCGGCGACGCGTTGCATGCCATCGGCGACCATGCCGGGTGTGCAGTTGCTTTGGAAAGGAGCCTTGCGCTGGAGCCGGACAATCCGACGGTGCTGAACAACCACGCATGGTACCTCGCGTTGCGTGGCGAGCAACTCGAGCGTGCCGATGCGTGTAGCCGCCGTGCCTTGGAGCTTTCACCAGGCGATGCGAACCTGTTGGACACGCGGGCGTGGGTGCTGCACACGATGGGCCGCAATGCGGAGGCCTTGGTGGCCATGGAGGAAGCGGTGCGCCTTGTGGAAGTGGCGGACCCGGTGTTCTTGGAGCATTTGGGTGAAATCCGGTGGGCCTTGGGAGATGCGGATGGTGCGCGGGAGGCGTGGCGCGCCGCGCTCGAGGCCGGCTCCACCTCGCCCGACCTCCCGGCCAAACTCAACCAACTCCCATGACGACAGCACGGCGCATGTTCGTCCTATCCAGCGTGGCCGTGGCAATCGCCGGGTGCGCTGGGGCAGGGGCGGTGACGGGTGGCCGTGCGGGGAAGGACATGCCCGCGGCAGACGTACTGGATCGCTGCCTTTCATCCCGGCTGCAGTGGCCTGGACTCAGCATGAAGGTCGATGCGGCAGTGCACTCCGACTCGATCGACCAATCGTTTTCCGCCACGGTCCGCATGGTGCCGGACAGCGCGGTGTGGATGAGTTTGAGCCCCGCGCTGGGCGTCGAGGTGGCGCGGATGCTGCTGACCCGCGATTCCCTGTTCGTGCTCAGCAAGATTCCGGGGAACCGCTGGGTGTATGCGGGTCCGGCGGATTTGCGGCAGTTCATCGATGCGGAGTTGGGACTGAATGAGTTGCAGGATTTGCTTTCCGGGCGGCCCCTCGGATTGGATCCGGAGGGGGACAAGTTCCTCGTCCGCAACGAAGGAGATGCGTATGTGCTGGTGGCGCGGTATCCCCGCAAAGCGAGGCGTGTGGTAGGGGCGCCGGAGCGGGCCGTGGTCGATGCGGACTCGCTTCCCATCGCGTTGCCTGCCCGCCGGCTCGATCGGGTCCGGGGCCGCGCAGACAGCGACGATTTGCTGGTGAAGCGCCACCGGATAGATGCAGCAACATTTGATCCTGAACGGGATGATTTCGATGACTTCCGCGAGGCACTGTACCTTTCCGTGGAGCGTTCGGAATTTACGGACACCGAACAGGGGCGCTATCCCCGCCGGTTGGTGCTCGAGGTGGAGCACCGCGGAAAAAACATGGAAATAGAGATTGATATTCAGCGAATTAAGGTGGATACCGTGCGTGAAATGCCCTTTGAATTGCCCGACGATGTGGAGCGCCGTACCTCGTTCTAAGCACTGGTTTGCAGTCGGTTTGGTCATCGCGCTCGTGCTCGCCCCACGCGTCGCGGAGGGCCAAACGAAGGACGAGCTCACCCGCCGGCGCGATGCCCTCAACGAACAGCTTGCCACCACCGAGCGGCTCCTCAAGGCGGCCAAGGAAAACCGCACGGATGCGATGCAAGAGTTGCAGCTCGTGGACCAAAAAATCCGGCTCCGCGAGCAACTCCTTCGCCACCACCAGCAAGAACTGCGCTCCCTCGAACACAACATGGCCGGGGCCGACACGGAAATCCGCACGCTCGAAGGCCACATCGGCGCCCTCAAAGACGAGTATGCCCGGATGATCCGCCAGGCCTACCGCCTTTCGTTGGGCCAAAACCCCCTCATGTACCTCTTCGCCGCCGAGGACTTTACGCAAGCCGTCTTGCGCTTCCGCATGCTGCAATCCTATTCCACCCTGCGCAAGCGCCAGGTATCGTCCATCGAGACGGCCCAAGTCCGCCTCCACGACACCCGCACGGCGTTGGCCACGGAACGGGAAGAGGTCGCGGCGGTTCTTGCGAACATCGAAAAGGAAAAGGCCGCCCTGGTGCGTGACCGCTCATCACGTGCCGCCCTCGTCGACAAGCTCAAGGGCGAGGAAGGCCGTCTGCGGAACGAGCAGAAACGCGTGGAGAACGAGCGCAAAAAGCTCAACGACGCCATCAAGCGCATCATCGAATCCGAGCTCGCCGCCGAGCGCGCAAGCTCCGCCGGCGAATTCGCGTTGACCCCAGCTGGGAAGACGGTTTCTGCGGCCTTCGAGCGCAACAAGGGCACCCTCCCGTGGCCTGTGCGCCGCGGGGTCATCACCGGTCGCTTCGGCCGCCAAAACCACCCCACCCTCCCCGGCATCACGCTCGACAACAACGGCATCGACCTCTCCACGGACGCCGGCGCCGCGGTCCTCGCCGTGTTCGGCGGCACCGTCTCGAGCATCTTCGACATTCCGGGCGGCGGCTCGACGGTCATCGTCTCGCACGGTGGATACCGCACGGTGTACAGCAACCTCGCGACCACTTCGGTCGCCAAAGGCGCAAAAATCGAAGCCGGCGCCACGCTCGGCAAAGCCCGCACGGAAGGCGGCAAAGGTGTCGTCCACTTCGAAGTGTGGCGCGTCGAGGGCACGACGAAGACTCCGGTAGATCCGTCGGGGTGGCTGTCGAGGAAGTAGGGATGAGGGTTGGGGTTGGGGTTGGGGATGGGGTTGGGGTTGGGGTTGGGGGGGGGGGGGGGGGGGGGGGGGAGGGGGAGGGAGAGGGAGAGGGAGAAGTGTGACGGACGTGCGGAGGGGTTGAGGGAATCGGGGCCTCCACCTGGTGGGAGTTCTCTCATTGAAGTGTGGTGAAGCCGCGACCTCCGCCGCGAAGCGGCGCCTCACACCTCCACACTCACGCTGAAACAGTGGCGTCTCGTCTCAAGTTTGGGATGCGGAGCATCGACAACAATCCGCCAGAATTCCCCCAAACAGGGGATACCGCCGCCGCTGCCTGTGGCCGAACTTCGCAGGGTGAAGGTGGCGCTCGTAGGCAATCCGAATTGCGGCAAGACGACCCTGTTCAACCGGCTGACGGGGAGCAGGGGCAAGGTCGGCAACATGCCCGGTGTCACGGTATCGGCGGTTGCGGCGCGGATGCGCGGGGTGGAGGGGTGGGAGCTCATCGATCTGCCGGGAACGTACAGTTTGCACGCGAAGGCGCCGGATGAGGTGGTGACGCGCGATGTGTTGCTGCAGCCGGGGCATGCGCTGCGCCCGGATGCGGTGTGGGTGGTGCTCGAGTCGGCGGCGGTGCGCAGCGGGCTGTTCTTGACGCTGCAGGTGCTGGAATTGGGAATTCCGGCGGTTGTGGTGGTGAACCAAACCGATTCCACCCCCGTCGATCTGCCGGCACTCAGCCGAGGGCTCGGGGGCATTCCTGTTCTCGCCGTCAATGCAGCGGCCGACCGCGCTGATGCAGTTTCTGCCGCCTTGCGGGCGGTGGTGCCGCGTGCTGCGAGCGGGACGGGCGATCCGGTGCGGGCGTGGATGCTGCGGCACGGGGAGGCACCCGTTTGGGCGAGCGAGGCGGACCGCGAGGCGGTCCGGGCCCATGCGTTGGGCCAGTCGCCGGCGTCCTTGCAGCTCGCGGAAGCGTCGGAGCGGTGGCACGTGGTGCGTGCCCTTGCGGATGCGGCGTTGCCGCCGGCCGGGCCGGGGGACGCCGACGACCTCGCGCGCCGCAGCCGGCGGACGACCCGGGCGGACCGGCTTTTGACGCATCCGGTGTGGGGACATGCGGTGCTGTTGGCGACGTTTTTCGTGGTGTTCCAGGCGGTTTTTGCGTGGTCGGCATGGCCGATGGATGCCGTGGACGGCGCGTTTGCGGCCGTGCGTGAGGCGTTGTCGGAGCGGTGGCCGGACACGTGGTGGCGCAGTTTGGTGCTCGACGGGGTGCTGGCAGGCATCGGGGGAATCGTCGTGTTCGTCCCCCAAATCATGGTCCTCTTCGGGCTCATCGCCGTGCTCGAGCAGTCCGGGTATTTGGCGCGCGTGGGCTACCTCGGCGACAGGTTTTTGCAGGGAATCGGTCTCAACGGCCGGTCCATCGTTCCGCTGGTCGGGGGCATGGCGTGCGCGGTGCCGGCGGTCATGGCCGCGCGCAGCATCCCCGGCAAACGTGAACGGCTTCTCACCATCCTCATCACGCCCTTGATGACGTGCAGTGCCCGGCTGCCGGTGTATGCGTTTTTGATCGGCGTACTCGTCCCAGATACGGCGGTTGCGGGCGGATTGCTGAACGTGCGCGGAATTTTCCTGTTCGCCCTGTATGCGGTCGGAACCCTCGCTGCCTTGGCCGTGGCGTGGATGCTCCACCGCGGACTGCCGCGCCGCAACGAGGGCGGGTTCACGCTGGAGTGGCCGGCGTACCGGTGGCCGCGCCCGTTGGATGTGGGGCGTGAGATGGTGGCGCGGGGCGGGGCTTTTGTGGTGAATGCCGGCGGGGTCATCCTTGTGGCTTCGTTGGGGATTTGGGCCCTGTCTGCATGGGGACCGGCGGATGCGCGTGCAGCAGTCGCGGCGGAGTTCGCGGCGGCACCTTCCGATGACCCGGATCGTCAGGCAGCGTTGCTTGAGTCGTCCTACCTCGGGGCGTTCGCCCGGACGGTCGAGCCGTTCTTTGCACCCCTCGGCTACGACGGAAAGATGGGCGTTGCCATTTTGACCTCCTTCGCCGCCCGCGAAGTGTTCGTCGGCACCCTGGCGGCGCTTTACCCTGCGGAGGGCGATGGGTCGGAGGAAGGTACGATCCGCGCGTTGCAAACGCGTTTGGCCCACGAAATCAATCCTTTAACCGGGAGGCCGGTGCTCACAGCCGCCTCGGCTGCCTCCCTGTTGGTGTTCTACTTGTTCGCGCTCCAATGCATGAGCACGGTCGCAATCGTGCAGCGCGAGCTGGGCAGCTGGGCCTGGGCCGCAGCCCAATGGCTCGCCTTCACCGCCTTCGCCTACGGTGCCGCCTTGCTGGTGTACCACGTGATGGCGTAATCGCACGGCTTCGCCGCGGAAAATAGTGTGAGTGGACCGTGTGAGGGAACAGGCGATGCTTCGCGTCGAGAGGGCGCGGCTTCGCCGCTGAAAACAGTGTGAGTGTGAAGGGATGCGGTGCGGCTTCGCCGCTTTCAGGATTCCGGAATGGAGTTGCCATCGAAGGACACCGCCCCCCCCCACTTCACACTCATCCCTATTCACTCAACCCTCGGGCGCGCAGCGCCCCCTCCACACTCATCCCTGATTTGGGCGCGAAGCGCCCCTCAACCCTCACCCACAAGTGGTCGGCGGCATCGCGCCGCAAGGCAATGGTG
>CAZMNI010000045.1:0-11768 GCA_964567615.1 uncultured Chryseobacterium sp. | reverse complement strand
ATGCGGGCGTTTACTTCGTTGGTGATTTGCGTCTGCAAATTGCCCTCGGCGGCGATCGCGCGGGACTCCTCGGCGTTGACGTCCGCAATGCGGGCATTCACCTCTGCCGTGATTTGCCCCTGGAGGTTCGCGTCAGCTGCATCCACATACGCCTTCGTGGTCAAGTGGCCCGGGGCCGTCGGCGCAGCTGCAGATGCATTGCCCGTTACAGACAAGTTGCCTCCTACAGAAGCATTGCCGGTCACTCCGAGCGTGCCATTCACGGTTGCGTTCAACGTGGTGGTAGCACCAAGGTCCGCAGACGTGGCGAACAACTCCTCGATGTTTGCTTCACCGGCGTTCACCGTTCCGAACTGACCCGTTGTAGCGGCCCAGTTGTTCGTGGTGAACGTTCCCGTTACCGTGAGGTTGCCTACCGTGACCCCTGAAGGACCGAACGAAAGGGCTCCCAAGATGGTGCTCAACGAAGCCGTGTGCGATGCAGAGGTCGTCTCAAGGATGCTCAATTCACCGTCCAACCCGGTAATCAAACCGAGCAGCACAGCGTCCTGGTTGCTCCGTGCTGTAGCTTCTGAGCTCACTGCAGCAATCCGAGCACTCTCCTCGGCATTGACATCTGCAATACGTGCTGATTCTTCAGCACTCACTGCAGCAATCCGCGCATTCTCTTCGGCGTTGACATCGGCAATCCGAGCAAGAACCTCGGCATCGAGATCCGAATCAAGAGCCGCAAGCTGGCTGTTGACCGCTGTAACGAATGCAGAGTACGACGTCGTGTGCGAACCGAAGTTGCTCGAAAGCGAATTCAGCTGGCCTTGGAGGGCAGCGATTTCGTCTTCCTGTCCGTTGAGAGCGTACATGGCGACCGGGACGGCCGTCACATTCACCTCACCGAACGGCTGATAGCCCGCACCGGCATTCACTTCAATGTGGAAGTGAAGACCCGACGCCGACCAGTCGATGGCTTCGAGTCCGGAAGTGATCGACCCGAAGGTCAATGCAATGTTTCCGAACTCGCTCGTCACGACGCCG
Source organism: uncultured Chryseobacterium sp. (assembly GCA_964567615.1). GTDB lineage: Bacteria > Bacteroidota > Bacteroidia > Flavobacteriales_D > Sanyastnellaceae > CAMCYM01. The sequence goes on along the minus strand of CAZMNI010000045.1, from coordinate 10,736 downwards.
TTGTGGGTTTCCGTCCACAGTACAGTCTCGGCAGCGTTACGCAGCGTGACCCGGACGTTGACAGACGCACCCGCAATCGGGTCGCCATCGGCGTCTCGGGCCACCGCCTGGTAGGCGATGCCGTAGTTGCCGCCCTGCGCTTGCAAGGCGTTCAATGCTCCGTACATGCAGAGCAGGGAGAGGAAAAGTGTACGCATCACTTTTATCTTGGTTAAGATTTCAGAACCCGAATATACGAGAATTTTCTCGACAAACAATGAAATGCCCGCGACAAAATTCTATTAAGCACCTATCAAGCATGGTAGTTTACAATGTGACCGTGAGCGTGAGTCCCGGAAAGTCCGCGGATTGGCTCGATTTCATGCGAAAAGAACACGTGCCGGAGGTGCTGGCGACCGGCGCGTTCAGGGACTATAAAATTTGCCGCGTCCTCGGCTACGAGGAAGGCGGCGAAACGTTTGCGGTACAATACGTGGCGTGGAGTACGGATCATTTGCGACGCTATACGGAGGAAGAAGCCCCACGGTTGCAAAAAGCCCACACGATTCGGTTTGGCCAGGATGCCGTTGCATTCCGTACTGTGCTCGAAGTCATAGAGGAAGGCCCGGCCACGCCATGAAGCATCCACAATCGGAAGGGGTCCGGGCGAAGAAGCACCTGGGGCAGCATTTCTTGCACGACGGCGCCGTGGCGCGCCGCATCGCCGAGGCGGCACCGGCCGGACTCGCCATCGAGGTGGGGCCCGGGACGGGGGCACTGACCCGCCCGCTGCTCGAGCGCGGCGATGTGGATTTATACGTGATCGACGTGGACGGGGAAAGTGCCGCGTACCTGCGTGCGCACGTGGGGCCGGAGGCGGGGTGGGGAGAAGACCGGGTGGTGGAGGGCGACTTCTTGGTTTGGGACCCGGACACGGCCGAGGGCCTGGCCGGGCGCCCCTTCCACGTGCTCGGGAATTTTCCGTACAACATCTCCACGCAGATCCTCTTCCGGGTACTCGACCTGCGCGACCGGGTGCCTGCCGTCACCGGGATGTTTCAAAAGGAAGTCGCAGAACGCGTGTGCGCACCGCACGGGTCCCGCACCTACGGCATCCTCAGCGTTCTGCTCCAAACGTACTACGACGCCCGCTACCTCTTCACGGTCGGGCCAGGCGCCTTCACGCCTCCCCCGAAGGTCGACAGCGGCGTGCTCGAACTCCGCCGCGCAGACCGCGACCCCGGCGTTCCGTACCCGCACCTGCTCGCAGTGGTCAAGGCCGCCTTCAACCAACGCCGCAAGACGCTGCGCAACGCCCTGCGCTCCGGGGGCTACCGCATCGATGCCGTCGACCCCTCCATCCTGGACCGCCGCGCCGAGCAACTCAGCCCCGCCGAGTTCGCCGAGCTCGCCCGCAACCTTCCGACACGCGGCAGCGCATGATACATATATATGTGTGTAGCCTCGCGCGCGCGGGATTCCTTATTCCTGCAGCCGAAGTAGCCGGTGCACCGCACCGTTTGGCAGCCGGAGCACATAGGTTCCCGCGGGCAGAGCGGAAAGGTCCAGCACGGAAGATCCCGCGCTGACGGGCTGCGAAAGAACACAGCCCCCCGTGCTCGAAAACACCTGCAGCAGACCGGACGCGGTGGAAGTCACCGTGCAGCGGTCGGCGGTGGGGTTCGGGAACGGCGCCGAGACGCGCGGTGCGGGGGCGGCTGCGACGGAGGAAGGGGTGCCGTAGGCGGCGACGGCGTAGATGCGGTTGTCGGCCGAGAGCTCGGCGACGTCCAGGCCGGGGGCGTGGTCAGCGACGAGGGCGCCGGTGGCGGCGTCGAGGACGCGGATGCGGGTGGTCCAGGTGGCGTCGACGTAGGCGAAGGCGTACCGGCCGGAGGTTTGGTCCAAAGCGCTCGCATCGTGGATGAAGCCGTACACCCCCGGCAGGTCGGCCAGCGGGGTCACCGTCCCGGTCGCGGTGCCGAGCTCGACCCACTGCCAACCCGCGGTCCCGGACAGCGGGGCGCGCAGGGCCCACAGCCGGTCGGCGTCAAGTCCCGCCTCTATCTCATTGATCGAGTAGCCGTTATCCACGTCAAGCACCGGAGAGGAGACCACCGATCCGGCGACCACATCGGCCGTGACGAGCCGCGCCTGCCCGAGTGCGTCGTACCCGAGCACATGGTACCGGTGGGCGTCCGAGTCGAAGGTGGTGGCGCCGGCGACGTAGCCGGTGAGGAACGGCAACGGCACCGCCGTGGTCACCGCCCCCGTCGCCGGATCGATCGAGCGCACTTCGAGCTCCGTGTCGTATTCCCAGTAGCCCGATCCCCCGCCGAGGTTCACGAAGGTGGAATCGACGACCGCAAAACCGAGGCCGTAGAAGAGGGCCGTCGAGAGGTCTTGGTGCAGTGCGCCGATGTCGCCCCCCAGAGAAGGCGCGTGAACCAATTGATTTTCAATTCCATCCCAGCTCCACAAGGAAGCCGTAGCGGCACCCGGGCTGTAGCCCGCGACGAGGTAGCGGCCTTCCCAGTGGTCCCAGCTGCCCGTGCCCGAGATGAAGGCCTCGGCGAAGTCCAGGGTGTCGAGGTCGAGCCAGGTACCGGTTTCTGCGTCGTACGTGCCGAAGCGCAGCAGGGAGGAACCGGGGATCAGGGCGTTGAGGGTTTGGGCTGCGGCGGAGGGCAGCAGGCCCGCTGCCGCGGCCAAAAGAAACAAATAGCGCATACCTACGTAACCCTTCTGCGCACGAAAGGTTGTCTACCTTCGGCCCACAAAGGTTTTGCAATGACCAGAACCGTGACTTTGCAGGAGTTCGTCATGGACGGACAGGCTGCGTTTCCCTTCGTCTCCGGACAGCTCACGCGGCTGCTCGCGGACATCGCCATCGCAGGAAAGATTGTAAATCACCAAGTTAACCGCGCAGGGCTGGCGGGCATCCTCGGAGAGGCCGGCGGGATCAACGTCCAAGACGAGGCGCAACAGAAGCTCGACGTCTTCGCCGACCGCACCTTCATGCGCGTCCTCACCGCCGGCAAATCGGTCGCCGGCATCGGATCGGAGGAGTGCGACGCGCCCATCGTCTGCGGCGACGGCGGGCGCGAAGGCAAGTACGTCGTCCTCATCGACCCGCTCGACGGCAGCTCGAACATCGACGTCAACGTGTCCATCGGCACGATTTTCAGCATCCACCGCCGCGTCACTCCGCTCGGTGAACCGCTGAAAGACAGTGATTTCCTTCAACCCGGCCGCGACCAAATCGCCGCCGGATACCTCCTCTACGGCTCCTCCACCATGCTGGTCTACACGACCGGCACGGGCGTCAACGGCTTCACCCTCGACCCCGCCGTGGGGGAGTTCTTCCTCTCCCACCCCGGCATGCGCTACCCGGACCGGCCGAAGACCTACTCCGTGAACGACGCGCACGTCCCCGGCAGCCCGGAAGCCGTACGCGCCTTCATCGAGGGCTGCCGAACCTCCGACGGCGCCCTGAGCGCCCGGTACATCGGCTCCCTCGTGGCGGACTTCCACCGCAACCTGCTGCAGGGCGGCATCTTCCTCTACCCCCCGCTTCCCGATCGGCCCGCCGGCAAACTCCGGCTGCTCTACGAATGCGCGCCGCTGGCCTTCCTCGCAGAACAGGCAGGCGGCCGCGCCGAAGGGGTACACGGCCGCATCCTCGACCGCATTCCCACGGCCCTGCACGAGCGATCAGCCCTGTACACCGGGCCACGCGGGCTGATGGACGCCTTGCGCGCCTGCCGCCTCGCGGGAGACGTGGCCTGAAGCCCGGGGGAGGGCGCTACCTTTGCAGGCCATGCGCCCGGCTGACCTCTTTGCCCTGTATGCCACCGACCGCCGGATTGTCGACCTGCGGACGGACCTCGATGTAGGCGGGGCGAAGATCGAAGTGCAGGGCCTGGTGGGATCTGCGCTCGCCTTTGTGGTGGGCCAAACGGTGGCAGCAGCCCCCGCCCGCTCCCACCTCCTCATCTGCGACGACAAAGAATCCGCGGCCTACGCCCTCAACGACCTCGAGCAGCTCCTCGGCACCACCACGCGGCTGCATTTCTTCCCCCGCAGCGCCCGGGTGCCATACCAGGAGGAGGGGACAGAAAACGCGAACGTGGCCATGCGCGCCGAGGTGCTCAACGACCTCAACGCCCGCCGGGGCGGCTGCGTGGTGGTGACCTACCCGGAGGCCCTGGCCGAGCGCGTCATCGGCCGCTCCGAACTCGATCGGTCCACCTTCACGCTGCAACCGGGCGAATCGTACACAATGGACTTCCTCGACGAGGCGTTCATCGAGTTCGGGTTTTCGAAGGTGGATTTTGTCTACGAGCCCGGCACCTACGCCGTGCGCGGCGGCATCGTGGACATCTTCAGCTTCGCTGCAGACAAGCCCTACCGCATCGAGTTCTTCGGCGACGAGGTGGAGAGCATCCGGATGTTCGATCCGGTAAGCCAACTCAGCACCGGCCCGGCGGCGAAGGCCGTCGTCGTGCCGGACATCGCCGACCGGCGCACGGAAGAGACGCGGGAGCCGTTTTTCGCGTTTCTGCCAGCCGATGCGGTGGTGTGGTGTGCGGATGCCGAACGGCTGCGTGCGGGGCTCTCTAAGGCGTTTTCGCGGGCCGAGGAGGCCTTCGGGCGGCTCAAGGGCCCGGTGCGGCACACACCGCCTGCGGGGCTGTATGTGGCGCCCGCAGAGCTTGACGCGCTCCTCGAGCCGTTCCGGGTCGCAGAATGGGGCGGCGGAACGAGCTTCCCGGAACGGAGCGTGGTCAGGTTCGACATGCTGCCACAGCCCAGCTTCAACAAGAACTTCGACCTGATCACCCAGAATTTGGTCGCGAACCACCGCCAGGGCTATGTGAACGTCATCGTCGCAGGTCAAGCGACCCAGATCGAGCGCCTCCACGACATCTTCGCCGACCGCGGCCAAGAAGTACCGCACACGCCCGTGCCCATCGAACTCAGCGCCGGATTCGTGGACAAAGACGCGCGCATCCTCGTCTATACCGACCACCAACTCTTCGAGCGCTACCACAAGTTCCGGCTGAAAGAAGGGTTCCAAAAAAGCAAGCAAGCCCTGACGCTCAAGGAGTTGATGGCGCTTGAGCCCGGCGATTTCGTCGTACACGTGGACCACGGCATCGGGCAGTTTTCCGGGCTCCAAAAAATCGACGTCGGCGGCAAGCAACAAGAAGCCATCCGCCTGACCTACCGCGGCGGCGACGTGCTCTACGTGAGCATCCACGCACTGCACCGCATCGCGAAGTACAGCTCGAAGGAAGGGACACAGCCGAAGATCAGCAAGCTCGGGACCTCCGCTTGGGCCGCGACGAAGGCGAAGACGAAGACGCGCGTCAAAGAACTCGCCTTCGACCTCATCCGGCTCTATGCCCAGCGCAAAACCACGCCGGGCTTCGCCTTCTCGCCCGACACCTACCTGCAACACGAACTCGAAGCGAGCTTCCTGTTCGAAGACACGCCGGACCAGGTCACGGCCACGGCCGCGGTGAAGCGGGACATGGAAGCGCCGTCGCCCATGGACCGGCTGGTGTGCGGGGACGTCGGCTTCGGCAAGACCGAAATCGCCGTGCGCGCAGCCTTCAAGGCCGCCACCGACGGCAAGCAGGTGGCCGTACTCGTGCCCACCACCATCCTGTCGATGCAGCACTTCCGCAGCTTCTCGCGGCGGCTGCGCGACTTCCCCGTTCGCGTGGACTTCATCAACCGCTTCAAGACGGGCAAGGCCCTGAGCGACACGCTCAAAGCCCTCGAAAAGGGGGAAATCGACATCCTCGTGGGCACGCACGCCCTTGTGGGGAAGCGGCTGAAGTTCAAGGATTTGGGCCTCCTCGTCATCGACGAGGAGCAAAAATTCGGCGTCGCGGTCAAAGACAAGCTCAAGACCTTCAAAGCGAACGTCGACACCCTGACCCTGACCGCCACGCCCATCCCCAGAACGCTGCAATTCAGCCTGATGGGCGCCCGCGACCTGAGCATCATCGCCACCCCGCCGCCGAACCGCCAGCCGGTCGAAACGGCCCTCTCCACGTACAGCGAAGAAGTCATCCGCGACGCCATCAGCTACGAAATCGGACGCGGCGGCCAGGTCTTTTTCGTGCACAACCGCGTGAACAACATCCAGGAAGTGGCCGGCATGCTGCAGCGGATCGTGCCCGATGCCCGGATCGGCATCGGCCACGGCCAAATGCCCGGCGAGCGCCTCGAGGAGGTGATGGCCCAGTTCATCGAAGGCGGCTACGACGTGCTCCTCGCCACGACCATCATCGAATCGGGCATCGACATCTCGAACGCGAATACCATCCTCATCAACGACGCCCACACCTTCGGGCTCAGCGACTTGCACCAACTCCGTGGCCGCGTCGGGCGTTCGAACAAGAAGGCCTTCTGCTACCTGCTCGCCCCCCCGCTGCACGCCTTGCCGGACGAATCGCGCAAGCGGCTGCAGGCCATCGAGCAGTTCAGCGACCTCGGAAGCGGCATCCAAATCGCCATGCGCGACCTCGACATCCGGGGCGCCGGCGACCTCCTCGGCGGCGAACAGAGCGGCTTCATCTCCGAGCTCGGCTTCGACATGTACCAAAAAATCCTCGCCGAAGCCGTCCAGGAGCTCAAGGAAGAGCAGTTCGCCGAGGTCTTCACCGAGGAGGCCGAAAACCGCCGCTTCGTGCGCGAGGCGGTGCTGGAGACGGACTTCGCCCTGATGATTCCCGACCACTACGTCTCGGACATCCCGGAGCGGATTTCGCTCTACCGCGAGCTCGACGACCTCGACAGCGAACTGGACCTCGAGGCGTTCAAGGGGCGGTTAGAGGACCGTTTCGGACCACTGCCTGCAGAAACCGAGGACCTCATCGACATGATCCGCCTCCGTTGGCTCGCAGAGTACCTCGGGCTGGAAAAGCTCGTGCTCAAAGGCAACAAGCTCATCGGCGTCTTCCTCAGCGAGCAAGACAGCAAGTTCTTCAGCGGACCGGTCTTCCAACGCATCCTCGAGTACCTGAAGCACCGCGTGCGCGATGTGCAGATGTACGAACGCAACGGCGGCTTGCGGCTCAGCGTGGAGCGCATCACGAGTCCCCACATGGCACTGGAAACCCTCGAAGACATCGCAGGACGTCGGGCGGCAGAAGTGGCGCCAAAGGCCGTCGCTCACCAGGACCAGCCGAGCTGAAGTCCGGCCATACGGCCCGGCCCCTCACTCGCCGCGGGGGCATCGGGTGCCTGCCGCGCCGCCCGGATCCACGACGGACCGGTTGCGATGTGGGCCTGCACAGTGAGGTGGTCGAACCACGTCCGCGACACGCCGAGGGCAAGGACCGCATCGGTCCGGGTCCACGACGCCGCTTCCCCGATCCCACGCACCGCGTACCGCTCCCGGCCCAACTCCACTCCCACGAACGCTCGGCCCCACTGCGACCGCCCACCGGACGGGTAGCACCGCACGCCGAACGCTCCCGAGCCGCCTTCTGCGATTTCGCCCGGCACCCACCGCGGTGCGCCCCACCGCCCCGTCCACACGCCACCGGATGCCCGGACCGACAACTCCGGAACGAGGAAGACCTCGCCAGAAACGGCTGCGACCCCGTGCGCCGCCGCCACGAGATCCAGGCCCACCGTGCGCCGCGGACCCTTCCACGTGACCGCGACGGGCTCCTGCACATAGTCCTGCGCGGTCCCGAAGGCGGGCAGCACGGCCAGAAGGAGCAAGAGGAGGCGTTCCATGGTCAATGTTAGCGAAATGTTATCAATGTTATGTTAAGGTTAAGCCAAACGAACCCAACCCCCGCGGTCTACGCTCCTTCGGCGAAAAGGTTGCGGCGGGCGGGGGCGGTCGGTTCGTAGGTTTGGGCCCATGGATTTTGCTGCCCCTGAAGACTTTGTCACCGGCCAAGTGCTGCTCGTCGACAAGCCGTCTGGCTGGACCTCCTTCGACGTGGTCAACAAGCTGCGCAACGCGCTCGTCGGCGGGCTGGGGCTGCGCAAGATCAAGGTCGGGCACGCCGGGACGCTCGACCCGCTGGCGACGGGGCTGCTCGTCGTCTGCACGGGGGCGATGACGCGGTCCATCGACGGGATGCTCGGTGCCGACAAGGGGTACCGGGCGACGATTCGGCTTGGGGCCCATACGCCGTCGGGCGATGCGGAGACCGAAGTAGACGTTTGGGGAGACACGGCCGCCGTCGCGGGGCTCGACCTGCCCGCCGTGGCTGCGGCCGCCGCTCGGCTCACCGGGCCGCTGCAGCAGGTGCCGCCGGTGTTTTCAGCGAAAAAAGTCGATGGCAAGCGGGCGTATGCGGTGGCGCGGGCCGGCGGGGAGCTCACGTTGCCCCCCGTGCCGGTGACGGTGCGGCGGTTTGGGGTGCTGCAGGCGGTGGCAGCGGAGGTGGACGGGCACCCCGTGCTGGACGTGGACGTGGACATCCTGTGCTCGAAGGGGACCTACATCCGATCGCTGGCACGGGACCTCGGGGCCGACCTCGGGGTGGGCGGGACGCTGACCGCGTTGCGCAGGACGTCCAGCGGCGCCTTCACCGAGGCGGAATGCATGCCCCTCGACGCGCTCGTGGCGCGGATCCGTGGGCTCGCCGGCGAGGGGGTTGACGTCCGTCGCTGAATTCCGTACTTTCGCCGACCGCTTTAAACTGAGGTGACCCATGAAACTTTCGAACTTCAAGTACACGATTCCGAAGGATTTGGTCGCCACCTACCCCCTCGACAACCGCGACGACAGCCGCATGCTCGTGGTGGACCGGGCCACCGGGACCTTCGAACACAAGATGTTCAAGGACGTCATCGACATGTTCGACCCCGGCGATGTCTTTGTTGCGAACGACACGAAGGTGTTCCCGGCGAAGCTCTACGGGAACAAGGAGAAAACCGGGGCGGTCATCGAGGTCTTCCTGCTGCGCGAACTCAACCGCGAAAGCCTGCTTTGGGACGTGCTCGTCGACCCGGCGCGCAAAATCCGCATCGGCAACAAGCTGTACTTCGGCGAAAACGATGAACTCGTCGCCGAAGTCATCGACAACACGACCTCGCGCGGCCGCACGCTGCGCTTCCTCTTCGACGGCACGTACGAGGAGTTCATGGACCGCATCTTCCTCCTCGGCGAGACCCCCATCCCGAAGTACCTGAAGCGCGAAGTCGAGCCCCTCGACCGCGACCGGTTCCAAACCATCTACGCCCGCAACCTCGGCGCCGTCGCCGTCCCCACCGCCGGTCTGCACTTCTCGAAGCAGATGCTCAAGCGCCTCGAAATCAAGGGCATCGACATGGCATTCCTCACTTTGCACATCGGTTTGGGCACCTTCCGCCCGGTCGAAGTGGAGGACCTGACGAAGCACAAAGTCGACTCCGAGCAACTCATCATCCCCGACGATTGCGTTGCCACGGTCAACGCAGCAAAAATCGCCGGCCGCAAAATCGTGGCCGTGGGCACGACGGCCCTGCGCGCGATGGAAACGTCGGTGAGCACCTCGAACACGCTGAAGCCGTTCTCCGGTTGGACGAACAAGTTCATCTTCCCGCCTTTCGATTTCCGCATTTCCGACGTCCTCATCACGAATTTCCACACGCCGCAGAGCACGTTGCTGATGCTGACCTCGGCCTTCGGCGGGCACGACCTCGTGATGGATGCGTACAAGGAAGCCATCAAGGAGGAGTACCGCTTCTATGCGTACGGCGACGCGCTGATGATCAAGTGAGTACGCGCTTTTGCGTGCGGACTGGCCAAATTTTCTGAACGCGACCGCGCGCACATTGAACCCACGGGGCTTTGTGCGAGTTTTGTGGACATGAAGAAGCTGCTTTTCCTGTTTTCGCTTGCCATCGCGGTAGCCGCGGCGGCAGCCCTCCCGTTCGTCACTTCGACCGAACCCTCTGCGCCAGAAACCGTTGAAGCCCTGCCGGCAGGCGTCGCAGAAGAACTTGCCCTCGGCGCAAAGGCCCCGATGGCAAACGAGAAGCTCCAAAACATCGACGGCTCCTACCTGACTCTCCAGCAAGCCGCCGGAGCAAAAGGCCTGCTCGTGATCTTCTCCTGCAACACCTGCCCGTTCGTCGTCGGCAACGGCGAGAAGTCTGAGGGCTGGGAAGGCCGCTACAACGGACTCGCTGCCACCGCAAAGGCAAACGGCATCGGTACTGTGATCCTGAACTCGAACGAGGCCAAGCGCAACGGCGACGACAGCTTCAGCGAAATGAAGAAACATGCGAAGGCAGCTGGCTACACCATGCCCTACCTGCTCGACGCAAACCACCGCCTCGCCGACGCCTTCGGCGCCATGAAAACCCCGCACATCTTCCTGTTCAACGAGAAGCTTGAACTGGTCTACCGCGGGGCCATCGACGACAATGTGAGCGTCGCTGCCGAAGCAAAGAAGCACTACCTGAAGGACGCCATCGAAGCCCTCGGAAAAGGCGCAAAAATCAAGACCAAGTCCACCCCGGCGATGGGCTGCTCCATCAAGCGCAACAGCTGAAAACCGGGCCGCTGCCTCGCGGCAGAAGGGTGAGATTGAGGGTGAGGGATGAGGGGTGAGGTTGAGGGTTGAGGACGAAGATTGAGATTGAGCGAGAGGGCGCTTCCAACGAACGGGGGCGCCCTCGCTGTTTCTCCACGTGGCGAAGCTTCACGCGGCTTCGCCGCGGAATAGGGTGAGGGGACAGGGTACAGGGATGAGTGTGAGGATGGAGGAATGGGTGTACAGGGTGGAGGG
>CAZMNI010000044.1:0-11890 GCA_964567615.1 uncultured Chryseobacterium sp. | reverse complement strand
TGCGCATCAACGGTACGGAAACGGCCGCTCCCTTCGAGACCGCGCCGGGCGCCCGCCTGTCCGTAGCCGGTACGTGGCAGGACGCGGACGGCGATGCCTGCACGGTCCGCTGGGAAGTCGTTCCGGAATCCACAGACATCAAGGCCGGAGGAGACCGCGAATCGCGGCCACCGACGTACGCATCTGCCGCCGGGGCTGGACCCGAGGGCGCAGCCACCCTGCGTGCACCGTTCGCGATCGGTCCGTATCGGCTGTTTGCGTACCTGGATGACGGCCACGGCAAGGCCGCGGTGTGGAACGTGCCGTTCCTCGTCCGCTGACCGCTACCTTTGCGGCATGAGCGAACGGAAACGGCTCGCAGAGGCGCGGCTGCCGACGGAGTGGGGGGAGTTCGAGGCCATTGCCTTCGGTTTCGAAGGGCAAGCCGAGCCGCACATTGCCCTTGTCAACCGCCACCTTCCACCTCCAGAGGACGGCCATGTGCATGTGCGCATTCACAGCGAATGCATGACAGGAGATACCTTCGGTTCCATGCGGTGCGATTGCGGTCCGCAACTGCATGCGGCATTGGAGGCATTTGGGGCGGAAGGAGGGGTGTTGATATACCTCCGCCAAGAAGGCAGGGGAATCGGTCTCGTGGAGAAACTCAAGGCCTATGCGCTCCAAGATGCCGGGATGGATACGGTAGAGGCAAATGTTGCCCTGGGCCATCCCGTGGATGCGCGGACGTACGACGATGCCGTGTGGATGCTGCGCCAGTTGGGATGCGATCGGGTTCGGATTTGGACAAACAATCCCGACAAAGTTGCGTGCCTCGAACGTGCAGGCATCCTGTCCGTGGTGCAGCCGCTCGAGCTTCGTCCCGGGCCGGAGAATGACCGGTACCTCCGGACGAAGCGGGATGTGCTCGGACATTGGTTGAGAAGTTTTTCGTGAACCTCGCTTTTTTGGGATTTCGCGCACGAACTTAAGGGCATGCAGAAGGTTGCATGTGTGCTTGTTTTTACTGCGTTTTCCCTCAGTGCACTTGGGGATAGCGACGTGCTGCAGGTCACGCGTGCGAATCCCCCTGCCGGATTCCCTGCGCAGTGTGAGGGGTTCGATGCGTTTGTCGCGGTCTGCGCGAAGCCGGAGGTGCGCTGGGCGCGCAGATACGTCCACAGCGAGGACTTGGGTACGAGTTATCCAGTGAACTTCTTGCGGGTGGACCGCTCCGAGTACATCTGGAGCGATGGGGATCTGCGCTGGGTGATTCGGGGCCTGGACGATCGTAAAAACCTGTCTCGCAGCGAAAACAAGGGCTACAACTTCGGTGCGTATGCCTTCGTCCACGAAGGCTCGCTGCACCAGGTGGGAGGATACGGTTTTTGGCGAAACCATGCCGATTGGATCACCTTCATGCCGTTGCTGGGCGAATGGGAAATCAACCGGGTCGACGGGCCGGCCCCCGTGGAACAGCCCTTCCATGCCTGCTGGCAGGAAGGCAATACCATCCACTGGTTAGGCCTCGATGCCCAAGTGAACGCAGAAGGACGCGAAACCGAGTGGCGGACCTTGGATTTGGATTCGAAGCAGTGGACCGTCCGGGGGATGTTGGATTTGCCCATGGGGCAGGGCTGGCGAACGGCATTCGAAACGGAGCATTACCTCATCTTGTTGGACGGTTCGAACGGCTATGCCTTGCTCAGGAAGTCGGACGGATTCGTGGCCATTTTTTCTGCGGACCAATGGGCTGTGGACCTGTGGCGTGCCAGTTCTGCAAAAGGCACCATGTTCAACTCTGGGGATGTGCTCGGGTGGACTTCTCCGGACGGGGATGTGTTCACATGGGATTTTGCGGCGCGCGCGGGCGGAACCGTCTTTCTGGACTATTTCGTGCCGGTGGAGCCCGTTGACAAGGCGGGAATGGGACTTCCTGCGTGGGCGGTGTTTCCCGTCATCGGTGGTGCATTTGCAGTGCTCGGGTGGTGGCTCGGGCGGCGCAAAAGTGTTCCTACAGCCGCAAACAGGCTTGAAAAAACGGAACCAAGTGCAGATGCGTTGGCGGTAGAGCACTGGTCGCCAGCGCTCAAATCCTTGCTTCTTCAACCGGAGCGCGAATTGCTCACCGCAGAATTGGACGCATTGCTCGGTATCCTCGATGCGCAATCGCCTGATACGTTGCGGGCACGGCGTGCACGCGCCATTCAGTCCGTAAATGCAGAGTTCGAGCTGCTGTTCGGCTATGCGTTGATCCAGCGGGAGCGGGACAGCTCAGATCGGAGGAAGGTCATTTACCGGCTTGCAGCGCCACCCTCCATGGTGCGGAAGTTGCTGCGCGAAAAAAAGCAAGGAAACGGCACGGTCACTGCACCGCAACCCGTAGCACCAGCCTCACCGATCCGTTGAGCTCGAGCAGGTATACCCCTGCAGCGATGGAAGATTCAAGGTCTACAACGGTTCTGCCCACAGCATCGGTCATGAGGTCAAGCGGCCTTGCTGCGGTGGCCCCATCAAGTGAGCGCAGTGTTGCCCTCCATGCAGAACGCGGTGGGAGACCAGAAACCTCCCACTTCGGCACAGCAGCGGGGTTCGGGTGCACCCGCACGGTCCTCGGAACCGCTGGGCGGAGCTGCTGTACTTCTGCGACTGGATTGCCGGCACAGTCGAAGCCCGGCGCGGCGAATGTGCATGCGTCGGCGAGTGTGGCCTCAGGGGAATAATTGCACGCATCAGGAAGCATGCACCCTGCGGTCTCGATGCCGTCGCAAATGCCATTTGCGTTCGCATCCGCACAGGGGAATCCGGGTGCAGTGGAGACACAAAACACCGTTTCCCATGATGCGCCGAAGTTGCCGCCCCCGGAGAACAGTGTGGTTCCTTCGGCACCGGAACCTGAAAAAGAACCATCTCCCATGGCCATGCCGTCGCCGTAACTGTCAAACAGGGCAAACGTGTGGCAGCCTGCAGGAACACATCCAGTTGTTGCGACCGGCGTGCCCGTGGTCCCGTTTGCGTAGGGCCCTCCTTGCATCCACAAGGCACCGTCCGCGTCAACAATGTGCCAGGTCGTTTCGTATCCGAAGACATCCGGAACCACAGTCACGGTCACCGGTTCGCCGGGGAGTACGGTTCGCTCAAGCAGGAAGGTGTTGTTCTCTTCGTGGGCGTCAGATTCGCCTTGCACTGTAAGGACCAGGGTGTTCTCCCCTGCATTCCACGCAAACGGTGGAAGCGGCACTTCGAGTGTTGCGCCCGGTGCGACAAGGGTTCCCAGGTCGATGGACCATGGCGCTGCTCCGTTGAGTGAAACTGCGACGGAAATCACCGCCAGCGCTTCTGTGCCGACATTGCGGACTTTTGCTACACCGGGCTCATCGCCTGAAACGCAGCTTCCGGAAGGAAACACGAGTCCTGTCGCAGCACAGTCGTTTGCAAACAGGGGCAATGCTCCGGTCGAGGCCAGCAGGCTGGGGCGTGCCGTTTCGAGGGTGCTGCGCATGCGCTCTTTTTGGCCCGGCGTAAACGCGTGCATGCAAGTTTCCGCTACGTAATCCATGTAATTGTCTTGCAGGGCGCCGGGACAGGCGGCGGGCACGGTGCACCCGGGATTCATCAAGGTCTCGGGCGTGTCGCATACCCGGTCGCCCTCGAGGCTACAATCGCTTTCTGCACCGCACGCTGCGGTGGCATGGAAGGTGTGGTGAAGCCCGAGGCTGTGCCCAAGTTCATGGGTTAAGGTGCGGTTGAGCAGGCTGAACGGGGAGAGCGCCCCGACGGTTCCGAAGGCGTCTGCACGCACGACAATCCCATCCACGGATGGAGGGGCAGGAGGGAGGTAGGCAAAACCGAGTGTCCCGCCACCGCTTTCCGTGCCGTTGATGGCATGTACCACCCAGATGTTGATGTACTCACTTGCAGGCCAAACAGAAAGCGCTTTCACCGACCATTCCGACGCGCCCACCGGCCCAGCCGAAGCGATTCCATGTGCCGCATACCCGTCTACCGCTGACGCATCGATGCGCACGATGCCGTCTGTGGGCAGTCCCGCAGGCGTACGCCGAGCAAGTGCAAGTTCGATTTCCGTATCGATGCCTCCTGTGATGCCCCGAAGGTCGGCGTTGACTGCAGCGATTGCACTCTCGATTTGGGCAACCGAGAGGTTCGCCCCTGTCCCTTCGGCCTCACCGGTGTGCAGCACGTGCACCACGGTGGGCAAGGTCAGCACCCCCTCGGTCATGCGATTCCCCGTCGCCTGTCCGGTGCGGAGGGCCGCTTCGAACCGCGCAAACGAACGATCGAACCCTGGCTCGGAAGTGAGCCGGGCTGCATGCAATGCGTCCGTGGCGCAGGGCGCCCAATCACCAAGAACTTGCGCTTCAGCCCAGAACGGACCTGTCGCGCAAAGCAGGAGGGGGAAGAAACGGTTCACGGGTGCGCGTACGCACCCGGGACAGGCCGGGTTACGGCAAGCCGATTAGCTCGACGTCAAAGATCAACGCAGCGTACGGAGGAATGGGGCCATTCGGGTTCGGCGTTGCTCCGTAGGCGAGGTCTTGCGGGATGTAAAACCGCGTTTTCCCGCCGACTTTCATCAGTTGGAGGCCTTCCGTCCAACCCTTGATGACCTGGTTGAGGCCGAAGGTGATGGTTTCGCCCCGGTCGTAGCTGGAGTCGAATTGTGTGCCGTCGATGAGGGTGCCGCGGTAATGCACTTCAACTTGCGATGTAGGGCCCGGTGATGCTCCGGTTCCGACGACGATGTGCTCGTACTGGAGGCCGCTGGCGGTAGTTTGGATCCCGGGCTTTTTCGCGTTTGCTGCAAGGAAGGCTTCACTTTCCGCTTTCACGGCCGCGCTCTTGGCTTCTTTCCGGGCCGCAATGACGGAACCTACCAGTGCATTCGCTTCTTCGGGCGTCATCGATGCATTGCCGGCATAGGTAGCTGCCAGGCCCGAGGCCAAATCACCACCGACCACCCCGTCGATGCCTTGTGACTGCAAGTTCGTTGCGAACAACACGCCGAGCGCGTAGGAGAGAGAATCCATGGAGGCTGATTTTGAAGGGCGCTGTGCGCATGCCGGGGACGCCCACAGGAGTGCGAACGTCAGGAAGGATAGGCCTAGGGTTTTCATGGTCAGGAAGGTACGTTGTCGCGGGTAAAGGTCCACTCGTTTGCAGTGCTCAAATCCGGACGGAAGGTGTACCCCATGCCTGTGAAGCCCTGCACCCCTTCTGGTCGGTCGATGCGTTTGCGTACGATGTACCGGGTCATTTCTCCTCGGGCGTGCTTTGCGTAGGTCATGAGCGGCTTGTACTCGTCGCCCACAAGGTCCTTGAAATGCACCTGAAAAACAGGGGACTTCAGGTGTGGAAGCACTGCTTTTGCATACTCGGTGCTGGCCAGGTTGAGCACCGCACCTTCGGCCTCTGCGTCGAGTGCGCGGGCCAAACGGTCCCCCCAGTACGCATACAGGTTCGCTGTTTTCTTGTCCGGCCCCCATTTCAGGCCCATTTCGAGGCGGTACGGCTGCATGAGGTCGAGCGGTCGCAAGATGCCGTACAGGCCGCTCAGGATGCGCACGTGGCGCTGCGCAAACTCAAGGTCCGGTGTGGTCAACGTGGCAGCTTCCAGTCCGCGGTACACCTCGCCTTGGAAGCACAAGATGGCCGGTGAGGCATTTCCGGGATGGAAGGGCGTGCTGAAGGCCGCGTAACGGTCCGCGTTCAATTGGGCGAGGTCGTCGCTGACGTCCATGAGCCGCGCGATTGCGCGGGGTGAGAGTCCCCGAAGTGCCGCGATCAGCTGTTCGGCGTCGGCGAGAAAGGCGGGCTGCGATGCAGCCTGAACGGCATCGCGCGGCGCGCATTCAATGGTCTTCGCAGGGGAGAGGAGGACGAGCATGTGCGTTCTAAAAGGCGGGCAAAGGTAGCGCGGTTGTGCATGCGGATGTACTTTGCGGCCATGACTTGCACGATGAAACGGCTGCTGCTCGCGGGTGCGATCGGCGCTTCGATGGGCGTTTCGGGCCTTTCGGCCCAATGCGAAACTGGGTACACGTCGGTGACCTTGGTCCTCGACACGGACGCATGGGGGTACGAGAATTACTGGGAGATTGTACCTGCCGGATCGGGATGCGGCACTGGCACCGTCGCGAGTGGCGGTGCTTCAGACGATGTGGGGTGCGACGGAGACGGAAATGGGGGTTCCGGGGGGACGGTCCTCCCGAGCAACAGCATCCTCAATGCCGGCCCGTTTTGTCTCGTGGCAGGGCAGGATTACGACCTGATTTTCGTCGACAGCTACGGTGACGGCGGATTGAACTTCGAACTCTATTTCGACGGGGTGCTGGGCGCCATTTTCAACGGTTCCGGCGACGGCAACGTGTGGACGTTCACGGCGGGCGAATCCGCCATGGTGCCCGGGGATTCTCCGTGCGATGCGATGCCGCTGGAATTGGATGTCCCCGTGACCGTTTCGAACGAAGATGCTACGGCCCAAATCGGCGAAGTCAGCCCCGGTCCTGCACCGAACGGCGGCTGTGCACTTACGGGGTGGTGGTGTGGCTCCGATGGCGGGGCCTCGCGCAGCGTTTGGTTCACGTTCACCCCCAGCGTCTCGGACCCACTGCGCTTGACGACCTGCCTGTCCACGTCTGCCATCGATGCCCAACTTGCCCTGTACCGCGTGGACGCGTGCAGCGATTTCGCAACGTATATCCTCGTCGGCTCAAACGACGACACGCCCGGGGGCTGCGGCGACGGCAACGGCAACGGTTACGGCAGTACGATGTACACAAATTGCCTCGAAGTCGGTGCGACTTACCTGCTCCAAGTCGATGGATGGCAGAACGACGGCGGCGACGTGACGGTGCTGATGGAACTCGCCGCTGCTTCAGAGACGGGGCTCGCTGGCGCTGTTGTTCCGGTGCAATGTCCGCTGGACAAAGACAGCGACGTCAACGGTGCCGTGTACCCCACCGTCACTGCCGGCGGGTCGGACTTTACGGCTACGTGGACCGGGCCGAACGGCTTCACCGCATCTACGCCGTGGATCACGGGGCTCGGAGCGGGGGCCTATTCGGTCACTGTGACGACGTCGTGTGGCACGGTGTTGACGAACACCTACACAGTCACCCAACCTGCGCCGTGGAACATTGCACTGGACGTGTCGGATGCGGCTTGTGGTAACGCCGAAACCGGTTCCGTGGACCTGTCGGTTTCAGGCGCTACGGCGCCTTACACCTATGTGTGGACCGATGCGGCTGGGCTGGAGTGGACGACCCAGGATTTGGTGGAACTGGGGCCCGGTTTGTACACCGTGGAGATTGAAGACGACCGGGGTTGCGTGCGCACGGCCGCTGCCGTGGTGGAAGCCGGAGCCGGACTCGACCTCGATTTGGGCCCCGATGCTACAATCTGCCAAGATGAAGCGTGGATCGCAACGGCACCTGCCGGATATTCCTACGTGTGGCAAGATGGCTCGGTAAACCAGTTCTTCCTGGTTGATCCGTTCGATTTTGCCCCAGGAACCTACTCGATCATCCTCACGGTCACCGACGGTGCAGGGTGCATCTACCAAGATGCACTCATCCTCACGGTCCACGCCTGCACCGGGGTGGGAGAACAGTACGGCGAGGGGCACCTGCGGGCAGTACCGAACCCCGCTGCGGACCGGTGTGTGCTCAGCGGTTCGGGTGCCCGCTCGGGAGCGCCGTACGAAGTGCGGGATGCCTCCGGCCGACAGGTGGATTCGGGAGTGCTGGGCGCAGACAGGTCCATCGGCGTGGAGGGCCTGCGCGCCGGGATGTATACGGTGAGCCTGCCGGCTGCTGGCGCCACCGTCCGCGTGGCCGTGCACTGACCTCAGTCTGGCAGCCGGAAGGACGCGACGGCCTGCGCCGCCCGCTCCACGCCGCCGCGGTCCACATCGAGGTGGGTGACGAGCCGGACGCGGTCGGGACCGAAGGCAAAGCACAGGACGCCTGCCTGGGCTAACGCGGTGACGGCTTCGGCGGCGCGCGGTCCGCGCGCGAGTCGGAAGATGACGATGTTCGTTTCGACCGGGTCCACTTCGGCCACTTCGGGGTTCGCGGCAGCCGCCGCGCCGAGGAGGGCGGCGTGGGCGTGGTCGAGGAGGAGGGAAGGGCCGTGGTGGTCGAGGGCGTGGAGGCAGGCGGCGGCGAGGCTGCCGATTTGGCGCATGCCGCCTCCCATAACTTTCCGGCAACGGTGCGCCTCGCGGATGAAGTCGCGCGGGCCCACGAGCACCGAGCCCACGGGGGCGCCGAGGCCTTTCGAGAAGCAGACGCTCAGCGAATGAAACAGCTGGCCGTATGCGGCGTAGTCCGCGTCGGGGGTCAACGCTTCGCCGCGGGCGATGCAGGCGTTCCAGCACCGGGCGCCGTCGTTGTGGAACGCGAGCCCGGCAGCGTCGGCCGCAGCGCGCACAGCTGCCAGGTCGGCGAGGTTCCACACTGCACCGCCGCCTTTGTTGACGGTGTCCTCCGCGCAGACCAGCGATGTGCGGGCGTAGTGGCTGTCCGGCGGGTTGACGCCGGCGATCACGTCGGCGGCGGAGAAGCGGCCGCGGCGATCCGGGGCGCCGATGAGGCGGACGGAAGCTCCGGAATTGCGTGCGATGCCGCCGCCTTCGTAGTGGTAAATGTGGCTCAGCCCGCCGCAAAGCACTTCGTCGCCGGGCCGCGTGTGGACCTGGATGGCGATTTGGTTTGCCTGCGTGCCGGAAGGGCAAAAGAGAGCGTCTTCGTGCCCAAACAGCGCGGCGACGCGTTCCTGCAAGGCGCGTGCGGTGGGGTCTTCGGCGAAGACGTCGTCGCCCACTTCGGCGCGGTGCATGGCTTCGCGCATGGCGGCTGTGGGACGTGTGACGGTGTCGGATCGGAGGTCGATGGGCGGCAACATGGCCGCGAATCTACCGCTATCTTGCCGGCATGTTCAGGAACACCTTCGCTGCGCTGGGCTTGTGTGCCGCGCTGTTCATCTCCTTCAGTGCCCGGGCGAAAGAAGGCATGTGGATCCCGACGCTGCTCGGCGCCGTGGAGGACGACATGCGGGCTTACGGGATGCGGATCACGGCCGAGGACATTTATGCGGTCAACCGCAGCAGCCTCAAAGATGCCATCGTCCACTTCGGCGGCGGTTGCACGGCGGAGTTCGTCAGCGCCGAGGGCCTGATGTTCACGAACCACCACTGCGGGTACGACCAAATCGCCTCCCACAGCACCGTCGAGCGGGACTACTTGCGCAATGGATTTTGGGCAAAGAATCGGGCAGAGGAACTTCCCAACCCCGGCTTGACCGCTACCCTGATTGACCGCATCGAAGACGTAACCGCTCGGGTCCTCGCGGCGCCCGCCGAGGAACGGGAAGCCGTGCGCAAGGCCATCGTCGCGGAAGCCACGGCCGGCAACGGATTGTCTGGCAAGGTGGTCGCCTTCGACTTCGGCAATTCCTTCTACCTCATTACCACGCGCATGTTCAAGGATGTGCGGCTGGTGGGGGCACCCCCGTCGGCCATCGGCAAGTTCGGCGGGGACACCGACAACTGGGTGTGGCCGCGCCACACGGGCGATTTCAGTGTGTTCCGCGTGTACGCGGGAAAGGACAACGCCCCCGCCGATTACAGCCCGGAGAATGTCCCCTTCCGCCCCGCACACCACCTCCCGGTGAGTGCAAAAGGCGTGCAAGAAGGGGATTTCACCATGGTGTTCGGCTTCCCCGGTACAACGGAGCAATACCTTACCGCGTCGGCGGTGCGCCACCTCACCGAGCGGCTGAATCCCGCCCGCATCGGCATGCGCGACGCGGGCCTCGCGGTCATCAACGCTGCCCGCGCCTCGGATCCGGCGCTGCGCATCGCCTATGCCCCGAAGCAGAGCGATGTGGCAAATGCGTGGAAGAAGTGGATCGGCCAAAACCGTGGCCTGCGCGAGCTCAACGCAGTGCGCCGCAAAGAAGACCTCGAAACGGAATTTGCGCGACGTGCTGCGGCTGCAGGGCGGCCCGACCTCGTGGCCCTCGTGCCGGCGATCGACGAAATCAACCGGGAGTTCTTTCCGGTGCTCGAAGCGCGGTCCTTGTATGTGGAGTTGATGTTTTACGGCCCGGACATGCTTGCCTTGGCAGCCGACTTCGCACCGCTCGTGGCCAGTTATGCCACGTGGAACGAGGCAGAGCGTTCCGAGCAGCTCGCAAACCGGAAGGCGGCCGTGGACGCGTGGATGCGGCAATCTACCCCCCGGGTGGAGTGCGCGTTGTGGGGTGCGTTGCTGCAGCGGCTTGTGCAAGAAGCCGGGGATGCGGAGTGGTTCAGTCCAGTCGCAGATCTTCTCGGGGAGGACACGCCCGAGGCCTACGTTGCGACGGCCTGTGCGAAGAGCATTTTCTGCGATCCGGCGCGGTTGCTCGCGCTGCTCGAAAAGCCGTCTGCGAAAGCGTTTTCGCGCCTTGCTGCGGACCCGGTGTTCCAGTTTGCCACCGCGTTTAAGGCAGCGTATGCAGAGTCTGTGGCGCCGACCTACCAACGTTTGGTCAAGGACCGCGACGCCCGCATGGCCGAGTACACCGCGGGTTTACGGACCCTGTTTCCGGAGCGTGCCTTCTTCCCAGATGCAAACAGCACGTTGCGTCTGACCTACGGGCGGGTGGAAGGGTCTGCCCCGAACGATGGGGAGATCTACACGCCGTTCACGACTTCGCGGGGCCTGCTTTCGAAGCATGTTCCGGGCGATGCCGATTTCGAGCTTCCTGCCGACCTCCTTGCGTTGCTCGAGGCAAAGGACTGGCGCGGCTATGCGCCCGCCGGAGCGGACCTTCCCGTGTGCTTTACGGGTTCAAATCACACGACGGGCGGGAATTCCGGTTCCCCTGCGCTGAATGCCGACGGCCACCTCATCGGCATCAACTTCGACCGTTCGTGGGAAAGCACCATGTCGGACGTGCTGTTCGACGGCACCCGCTGCCGCAACATCATGGTGGACGCGCGTTACGTCTTGTGGGTCATCGACGTTTACGGCGGCGCACGTCACCTCGTGGACGAGATGACCGTGGTGCGCTGAGCCCGGCGGAATCAGGCCGCGAGGAAGCCGATGACGGCGACCACCAAGCCGAAGAGGATCAGCGCAAACACCACCGGTCCGCCGATTTCGTTCTGTTCTGCTTCGTGGTGACCGTGGTCGTGACCGTGGTCGTGACCGTGCGAGGAATGCGCGTCGTGTGCCATGGGGCAAAGGTAGGATGCAACCTCTGCAGGGGCAACGGGGTCATGCTTCCGTCGAGTTGCGTATTTTCGCCTTTCACCTGCCTGAATCCGAGACCATGAACGTTTACAAGACCCTGTGCTGCGCGTTGCTTGTTGGAGGATGTGTGGCTTCTGCTGAAGCCCAAACCCAGTGCGCAGACGGCCTGATGGAAATCGTGGTGACCATCGTTCCGGACAACTGGCCCAACGAGATTTCGTGGGATCTGCTCATCGACGGCGAAGTCATTGCAGAGGGCGGTGCGGCAGGAGGGGTGGTGTGCATCGAGCCGCCTGCGGACAACAGCTGCATCCAGTTCGACATCCACGACAGCTACGGCGACGGCATCTATGCGCCCGGGGGCTATTGGATTTACCAAAACGGAACCCTGATGGGCACCGGCAACAACTACGGCTACGGTGAGACGGTGCTGTTCGATTGTCCGCCGGGTTCGACGTGCAACGACGGGGTGGCCTTGACGGCGGCGGAGTACGGAACGGTGGCGCAGGCTGCGGACAACTTTTGGTACACCTTCACCCCACCGGCGAACGGCATGTACACCTTCTCCACATGCGGCAGCGGCTGCGATACGCGGCTGTGGATCTACGACTACTGCAACATGAACAACTTCGACAACACGAACGAAGGCA
>CAZMNI010000043.1:9153-11927 GCA_964567615.1 uncultured Chryseobacterium sp. | reverse complement strand
TTGGGGCGCCGCTGCGCGGCGGAGAACGCGGCTGCGCCGCATACAGGGGTGAGGGTGGGGGTGAGGTTGGGGACGGGGTTGGGGTTGGGGTTGGGGTTGGGGTTGGGGTTGGGGTTGAGGGTGAGATTGAGGGGACAGGGTTGAGGGGTGAGGGTGGGGACGGGGAGGGGGACGGGCGGGTGGGGGTGTTTGATTTTTCGGGGCCGGCGGGGGCGGTCGGCGTGGATCCGGTGGTGCAGGTGCACGGGCTTTGGTCGCCCACGATGGGTTACGGGTGGGACAACATCCGCGGGGCGAGGTTCCGAGCGAACCTCGACGGGCAATGGGACTTTTCGGGTGAGCTGTTAGAGCGGCAGGGGATCGGAGATCCGCGGCTGGAGCCGTGGCTGGCGGTGGGGGTGTTGCCGGGTTGGGGGCGGCCCAAACGCACCGCCGAGGGGGGATATGACTTGGCGCGGGCGACGGGGGCAGCGGCCTGGGAGCGCGGGGGCTTTCGGGCCGAAATCGGTCACGGGGCGCTGGAGGCCGGACCGGGGATGCGGTCGGTGCTGCTGGCTTGGACGGCAGCGCCGGCGCCGTATGTGCGGGCCCGGTTCGACGGGAAGGCCGGGTCGGTTGCGCTCACGGGACTGCAGTGGACGGGGACGGACCGGTTGGACCCGGGATCGACGGCGGAGCCGCCCTACCGCTGGGCACGGACCGGGGTGGCGGAGGCGCGGACCGTCCGGAACGGGTTCGAAGGCACCGCGCTGCTCGCCGTCACGCAGTCCGGACTGCCCGATCGGGCGGCCCCGGTGCGGCCGTGGGGCGGGCTGGGGGCCGAAGTGCGGGGGCGAGTGGGCGGTGGGGTGCGGTGGGCGGCGTACGCGTCGGCCGCGGGCGGGAGGCCCGCCGCGGGCGCCGCAGGCGCAGGCCGGGCCGTGGCGCTCTTCGGCGCCACGGCCGGCGTGCGCTCCAGCGCGGCGCGCTGGAGCGCCGCCGCCGAGGTCCACCTGGACCGCGCGGCGCGGGAGGGCCTCACCCATGCCGGCCTTCCCGTGGGCTTGCTGCGGCCCGCGCCGGGGAATGGTGCTTCCGTGCTGTGCCATGCCGCGGTGTTTCCTGCGGCAGCTCTGCGGATCGAGGCCGTGGGCAGCGCTGACCCGTGGATGCAGTATGCCGGCGTGGAGGCGGGCTGGACGTTCCGGCGACCGATGCGGTGGGACCTGGTCGCTGGGGCGGCGTGGACCCGCGCAGGGAGCGCGCCAGGCACGTTTGAGCCGGGAGCAATTCCGGTTTGGCATGTCGGGACGGTGATGGGCGTGGACCGGCCCGCATGGGGGATGCGGTGTGGAAAACCTCCCGGGCGGAACGGCGCAAACCTGGGGGGCTGAAAGTAATTTGGCACCTATGGGCGCTCTTGCCGTTTCCTCGTTGATTGCCTTGGGCCTCGTGGTTTTCACGATGCCGGCACTGATCCGCGTGGCCCAACTCAAGCGCCTTGTGGACGAGCCCGGCGATGCCCGCAAACTGCACGCGCGGAGCATCCCGACCGTGGGCGGCGTTTCCGTGTATTTCGGGTGGGCGTTTGCCGTGCTTGTGGGCCTGGCCTGGTTTGCAGAACCGGGCCTGGCACGGGGCATGTACCTCTGGGTCCTTGCTGCAGCTATTGTGCTGTTTTTCATAGGTTTGAAAGACGACATCGTGGGGCTTTCACCGTCGAAGAAACTCCTCGCACACCTCGCTGTGGGGATGACCTTGGTCGTTTTCGGGGAGTTCCGCATCACCACCTTCGGCGGCTTGTTTGGCCTCGGCACCTTGCCTGAACCCGTGGCGGTAGCTTTCTCGCTCTTCGTGTACATCGTCGTGGTGAATGCCTTCAACCTGATCGACGGCATCGACGGATTGGCCGCGGGGTACGGCGTTCTAGTGATGACCGGGTTTGCCGTTTGGTTCACCGAAACAAACAACCTCCCGGCGGCCATCACTGCTGCAGCTACGGCAGGCGCGCTCGCCGGGTTCATCGTTTTCAACTTTGCTCCTGCACGCATCTTCCTCGGCGACTGTGGGTCGTTGCCGATGGGGATGGTCGTGTACACTTCTGCGGTCACCCTCGTCAACACCCCTGCTGCAGCACTGCCGTGCTACTGGCCCGAAGTCTCGGCTCCGCTCGTAGCGATGGGCCTGACAGCCTACCCGCTGCTCGATACGCTCCGCGTCTTCGGGCTCCGGGCGTTCCGCGGCCAGTCACCCTTTGCTCCCGACCGCAACCACCTGCATCACAGACTCTTGCTATTGAATTGGGGCCACAAGGGCGCCGCGTTGTTTGTCTATGGGTTCACGGCTCTCTACGCCATTCTTCCGACGTTGCTCGCACGAACGGTGCCCGGCCTCGGGACGACCGGACATTTTGCCCTGCTCCTGGTAGGCTCCTATGCAGTCTTCTTCCCGGTGCTGCGGCGCACGCGGTTTGCCCACGGGCGTGTGGAGGTCGGGATGAAGCGATGAGAACGAGTTTGAGCTTGAGTTTGAGTTTGAGTTTGAGTTTGAGTTTGAGTTTGAGTTTCGGGGTGGTGTGCGGGGATGCTGCGGCCCAAACCCCCGCAGACTCCACTTGGTTTCTTCCACTCGATCGCCACGCCACCGCTGCGCACGCCTCCACGGCCTCGACCGTCCAACCCGTGGCGGGGTTTCGTTGGCACGCGGCCGCCGCGAGTGCTGCGCATGCCGGCAACGACAGCACCGATTCCACCCAAACCACCGATTCCACCCGCCGTGCCGAAGTGTTCGCGGGC
>CAZMNI010000043.1:557-9053 GCA_964567615.1 uncultured Chryseobacterium sp. | reverse complement strand
CACCGATTCCACCCAAACCACCGATTCCACCCGCCGTGCCGAAGTGTTCGCGGGCTTTGACCTCAGTACGGCGTTTCGCACCGGCGGTGGCATGGGAGGGCGTGGCGTCGGAGCGGTGGGTGCGGAAGCGGCGGGAAAGCGGTGGACGGCGTCGGGTACGGCGGAAGTTTGGCGGTGGGGCGGGGCCGTGGCGCCCGCGCGCACCGAGGCGGGACGGGTAGCCGGGCTGGGCCGCGCTTGGATGCGGCGGGAGGGCGCTGCGGGACTGGAAGCGGTGCGGTTTGTGGGACGCGCAGCATGGACGTTGAGCCCGTCGGTGCAACTCGAAGGAGGCGTCCATCCGCACCACTGGGGAGCGGGCTGGCGGTCGGTTTGGCTCGACAGAGCCGCGGACCCCCTGCCCTACCTGCGGGCCTCCCTGGGCCGCGACCGCGTGCGCTACGTCCACCTCATCGCGCGCACAAGCACGGACGAAACAACCCCGTCTGCGGGCTGGCTCGCCGCACATTCCGTGGACGTGGACCTCGGTGCGGGGTTCACCGGCACGCTGTTCGGGGCCGTCCGCTGGCTCGAAGCAGACACCGGCTACCGCTTCCGCTTCCCCCTGGCCTATGCCGTGCCGGCGGTGGCGTTCCGGCCGCTGGAGTACGCCGCCGGATCTGCCGACAACGCCCTGATCGGCGCGGCACTGCTCTGGAAGCGCGGCGTGTGGACCGCCTACGCGCAAGGGGCGCTGGACGAGTTCCTCTTCCGCGAAGTGCGGGCGCAGTCCGGTTGGTGGGGCACGAAGTGGGCCGCTCTGGTCCACGTGGCGCGGTCGGGACCGCACGGCGGTGTGCTGCTCGAGGGGGCCGCTGTGCGGCCGTACACCTTCAGCCACGTCGACCCGGGCACCGCCTGGGCGCACCACGGCACACCGCTGGGCCACCCTGCCGGAGCGAATTTCGCGGAGGTGCGGATGGCCGGCGAGCGGCGGTGGGGGCCGTGGCGGCTGCGGGCGAGTGCGGTGCGTCGGGTGCAAGGCGAGGGGCCGCGCATCGGCACCGACGTGGCTTCGACCTACATCGACCGACCGGCGAACTACGGCATCTCGACCGTGTGGATCGGCGGAGGCGCCGTGCCAGAAGCGCGGTGGGCCCGGACCTGGTGGGCAACGGTGGACGCTGCGCGGCGGCTGGACCGTCTGGGTGGACAGGAGGCCTTCGTCCGCGCGGTTGCGGCCACAGAAACGGGGTTCGTGGTCGAATGCGGACTGCGCACGGACCGGGTCTGGGGAGACCGCACGTGGTGAGCGGGGGGGCGCTACCTTTGGGCCATGCTGCGCGATTTGGCGACCCTCTTTAAGCTTCGGCTGGGATTTTTTGTGGTCGTCAGCGCCGTGCTCGGCTGGTACATGGCGGAAGATGCGATGGACCTGAGCACGTTGTTGCGTTTGGCCGGAGGCGGCTACCTGCTGACCGGGGCCTCGAACGGGCTGAACCAAATCTACGAACGGCGCACCGACGCCCTCATGGCCCGGACGTCGAACCGCCCGCTGCCCACCGGCCGCCTCAGCATGGCCGCCGCCCTCGCCGCGAGCCTCATCGCCGGCGCCGTCGGCCTCGCGTGCCTCTTCTCGTTCAACCTCCTGACCGGCCTGCTCGGGCTCTTGGCCCTGGTGAGCTATGCCTTCGTCTACACGCCGCTCAAGGCGCGCACGGCCCTGAGCGTCTTTGTCGGCGCCATCCCGGGGGCGCTGCCGCCGATGATCGGCTACGTCGCCGCCACGGGCGATTTCGGGATTGAACCCGGGACGCTCTTTGCTGTTCAGTTCATGTGGCAGTTCCCGCATTTCTGGGCCATCGCGTGGGTGGCGCACGACGACTATGCAAAGGCCGGCTTTCGGATGCTTCCGTTTGCCAGCGGTCGGACGCGCCGATCGGCGTGGACCATCCTGACGTACACGGCATTTTGCATCCCGGCTTCCCTCCTGCCGTGGGCCTTGCCGAACGGGGCGCCGATGGTGGGCAATGTGGCCTTGGTGGTCGCAGTGGCCACTGGACTTTTCTTCCTGTTTCCCGCGTGGCGGTTGTACCGGTCGCTCGAAGTGGCCGACGCACGCAAGCTGATGTTTGCGAGCTTCATCTATCTCCCTGTTGTTCAACTCACTTATGTGCTCGATAAACTCTGAACATGGACGTTTTCGAAGGCCTTGATCCCGCGGTGCGCGCCCGCACCAAAACCATGCTGATGGCGTTCATCGTCTTCGCCGTCGTCATGCTCTTCGCCGGATTTACCAGCGCATGGATTGTGTCGAACATGGGTTCGTACTGGGTCCACGTCCGCGCCCCGCAAGCGCTTGTGACCTCCATAGCCCTCATCCTCCTGTCCTCCCTAACCCTGTGGTGGGCCACCCGCGAGATGCGCAGCGGAAGACCCGCGCGCAGCATTGCCGGCCTCGTCGCCACCCTCGCGCTCGGCATCGGCTTTACCCTTACCCAAACCTCCGGTTGGCGGACGCTGAGCGAGAACGGCATGGGCTGGACGGTCTCCACCACCGAGTCCGGACTGGAGGCCTACCGTTGGAACGCCATCGAGGGCATGCTCGAAGGCCCCGGGGTGTACGGCGAGGACTACGAAGTGCGGTGGGGCGGCCGCCCACTCGTCTACGATTCGGCCACCGGAGACTTCTATGCACCCGACGACTCGCTCAAATCCCGGCCCATCACCCGCGAGGTACTCAAGACCAGCAACACGGGCGGCGCCTACATCTGGGCCCTGATCCTCGTGCACATCGTCCACCTCATCTTAGGCTTCATCTACCTCTGCGTCAACCTCATCCGCGCCATCCGTGGCACCATTCACCCGGGAGACACGGTGCGGCTCAAAGCGCTGGGGGTTTACTGGCATGCCCTGGGAGCACTCTGGGTGTATCTCTTTGTCTTTCTCTTCCTTGCGCATTGACTTATTGAGAATCGTTCTCAATAGCGGTGGAGTGTGCGGCGCTGGGCCGCGGGTGTAGCATTCATTTCATAAGTTTGCGCCCAAATTCCCACCATGGGCGGTCAGGCAAAAGCGATTTCGACGGACGTCGCCTGGGGCGGCGGTCAGTCGCCCTTCGGCGTCAGCTACGGCAAAATGATGAGGTGGTACTCCCTCGTCTCGGCCGCGTTGACGTTCGGCGGGTTGCTCACTGCATACGGCTTTGCGCGGACCGGCACCACCGAGGCTTGGCCCATCGGTGAACAAGTGTTCCGGGCACTTCCGGGCCTCGAGGGCGAGTACCCGCTGATGTACGTGGCGCTCATGACCTTCATCCTCATCGTCTCCTCGGTGACGATGGTGCTGGCGGTCGAGGCAGGCCACCGCAACGACCGGAAAGGCGTCCTGACGTGGATGGGACTCACCATCATCGGGGGCTTCTTCTTCCTCGGTTCCCAGGCATGGGAGTGGTCGCACTTCATCCACGGCGGAGGCGGTTGCTTCCAGTTGGCAGCTCCCGTGACCATCACGGGAGAGGACGGCCAGCCGATGGAACTCGCAAAGGGCGACTGGGTCTACATGGACCACCACTTCGGCGAGCTCGCTGAGCACTGGGTGGAAGGAAACCCCGATGTGAGCCTGGTTGAAAACGGCGGTGCGGTCAAGTTCATCGAAACCGGCGCACACAGCCACGAGGTGGAACTGCACGAACTCCGTGTGAACAAGTACGTGGAGAACGAAACCCACGTCCACGGTGCCGAAGCAGCTGCACTCTGGGAAAACCGCTCGGAGGTCTTTTCCTTCGGCGCGAACCTGCACGACTCCGAATACGCTTCGCAGCAGGCCTACGCCGATTTCTTCTTCTTCATCACGGGATTCCACGGTTTCCACGTGTTCTCAGGAGTGGTGATCAACATCATCATCTTCCTGATGGCTTACAACGGGGTCTTCGAGCGGCGCAAGCACTACGAGATGGTCGAGAAAGTGGGCCTGTACTGGCACTTTGTGGACCTGGTGTGGGTCTTCGTCTTCACCTTCTTCTACCTCATCTGACCGGACGACCATGGAACGCGACGACTTGCTTGTCAACGACAGCTATTCCCTGAACGCGCATCACAGCGAAGAGGAAGGCGCAAAAATTCGGAAGAAGGTCTGGACGGTCACTGCCATCTTGACCGCTCTCACCACTGTGGAGGTAGCCATGGGCATTTACTTCAAGCGCTCGGATGCGTTCTCGTGGACGATGATCAAGTGGACGTTTATCGCCCTGACGCTTGTGAAAGCCGCGTACATAGTGCTCGTTTTCATGCACTTGGGCGATGAGCGCAAAAACCTCCGCTGGGTGGTCATCGGTCCCTACATGCTCTTCATCCTGTACCTGATCTTCATCGCACTGACGGAAGGATTCGGGCACATGGACCTCTTCAACACCTTCCACTGACCGGGGCCCACGCTGCCCCTGCCATGGACACTGCACGCCGCCCCCAGACCGCCAAATGGCTCGTCTTGGGAGGCCTCTTGATTGCCCTTCCGCTGGGAGGTTTGGTTTTCTTCGGCGTCTTCGGGGAGCACCGGTTCAATACGCTGCCGTACTATGGTCCGGAAGGCCCCTTGGCCACGCGCACTCCGGAGGCCCGACGTGTCGGTGACTTTGTGCTGACAAACCAGGACGGGCAGCCGTTCACACCGGATTCGTTGCGTGGTCAGGTTTGGCTTGCGGCCTTCTACAGCACGGATGCTCCGCATGCGGCTTCCTTCACGAAGCAACTCCTCTGGCCGAACTTCCGCTACCGCGACGAAGGCGACGTGCGCACGGTCTGCTTCTCGCTCAACCCCGCCCACGACACGCCCGAGGTACTCGCCGGCTTCACCGCACGGATGACGCGCTACAACGGCGCTCCCGGCAAATGGCAGTTCCTCTCCGGCCCGGTCGCCGAGGTCCGCCGCATCATGCGGGAGAGTTTCATGCTCGTTCCAGACCCGGCGGACTCGGCAAACGTCGCCACGGTGTGGTTGGTCGACGGCGAGGGCTACCTCCGGGGCGTCTACCACGCCGCCTCCGAAAACGCCATCCGGGACGCCGTCGAGGACATCGCCCTCCTGCTCAAGGAGCGGGACGAAGCCCGGTACGCCGCCCGCAAAGCGCGGGAAAAGGCCGCGGAAGCCCCTCCCCTGCCCGTCCTCGGGCCGGAAGGCCACACGGTACCGGCTTTCGCCTTCACCGGCAGCGACGGCCGCGAATTCAGCCACCGCGATGTGGCCGGTCGGATCCGCGTGGTGGATGCATTTTTTACCTCCTGCCCCACCATTTGCCCCATCATGGGGAGCCAACTTGCGCGGCTGCAAGCCCTGCTCGACGCCCGCGGCATCGGGGCGGACGACGTGGTGTTTTTAAGCCATACGGTGGATCCGGAGCGGGATACGCCCGAGCGTTTGGCCGCGTATGCGGCAAAAATCGGCGCGGACACGGCCCGCTGGAAGTTCTTGACCGGTCCGCGCGATGACCTGTACGAACAGGCCCAACGCGGCTACTTCCTCACAGCCCTGCCCAGCGACTCGGCCGCAGGAGGATTCTTCCACAGCGACAGCTTCGTCCTGGTGGACCGCAAAGGCCGATTGCGCGGCGTGTACGACGGTACGTCAACAGAAGAGGTGGATCGGTTGTTATCCCACATCGAACAGCTGCTCGTCGAAAACGACACGCAGCGCTAAACAACGGAAGATGAATTCTGTACCGAAGTGGTTGGAGGGCGAGCGCGGGATGCGCAGGTTTGTTTGGACGGTGGCGGCGGCCATTCCAGCAGTGGTGGCGCTGCTTTACGTGTTGCCCGCTCCGGGCGACCTCGATCCGGAGACGCAACAGCGGCTGTTCCTGCTGCCCCGGCTCAACGCCCTGCTGAATGGCACGGCCTTCGTGTGCCTGCTCGCCGCCTATGCCGCGGTGCGTTCGAAGCGCATCGTCCTGCACAAACGGCTCACCACCACCGCCCTTGCACTCAGCGTGTTGTTCCTGCTGAGCTACGTGGCCTTCCACGCCACTACGGAATCCACGAAATTCGGGGGGACCGGGGCGGTTCGGACGGTCTACTTCGTCATCCTGCTCAGCCACATCGTGCTGTCGGCCATCATCGTGCCGCTCGTGCTGTTCACCTGGGTCCGCGGGCTGCGGATGGAAGTGGAGCAGCACCGGCGCATCGCGCGGTGGACGTGGCCGATTTGGCTCTACGTCACGTTCACCGGCGTCGTGGTGTACTTCATGATTGCGCCGTATTACCCCGCATGAAACATCCCATTCGCTGGGGCACCGCTGTGCTTGTGGTGCTCCTTGCTGCCTTTGCCGCGGAAGCCGCGGCCCAATGCGTCATGTGCAAAGCCGTGGCCGAAGACAGCGCCGAAGCAAACGGGCTGGGCCGGGGCCTCAACACCGGCATCTTGTACCTGATGGCCGTGCCGTACGTGCTGCTCGGCGTGTTCGGATTCCTCTGGTACCGCAACCGGAAACGGGCTGCTGCAACCCCGGAAGGCACGGAGGCGTAAGGTGCGCCTGTGCGCTACCGATGGATGATGTGGATGGCCGCTGTGGCCGGAGGATGGCCGATGGCCGCCGAGGCCCAATGGGTGACCGAGCGGCTCGGCCGGGACGGCGCTGCGCCGTTGCCCGTCGAATGGGTGGTGGCGGACGCCGCTTCGGGGACCTGCCTGCATGCCACCATCCGGGTGGAAGGGCTGCATCCGCGCAAGCCGCTCGACGTGTTCGTGCCATGCAGAAAGCGGCTGGAGTTGCCTCCGGAACGGCAGTTCACGCGGGCAGTGGTGCACCCGGGGTACTTGCCGCTTGTGGAGCGGGTTTGGTCCGACGGCGCAGCCGGAGGCACGGACACGCTCTGCCTACTCCCTGCGCAACCCGGCGTAGAACAGGAGATTGAAGCCATTGAATTCCTGCCTGACGGCGCAGAACTGCCCTATGCCTCCCTGCTGGCATTGAAGTCCCTTGTGGAGTTCCTGGACCTGCATCCCGACGTGCGCCTGGCGGTCATCGGCAACGTGAACGATCCGGACCACCTGTTGGAGGAAGCCGAATGCTTGCGGCTGAGCCGGGACCGGGCGCGTGCCGTTTGGGAATTCTTGCTGTTGAGCGGCATCGATCCCCGGCGCATCGAAGTGCAGGGCCGCGGCAGGGAGAACATGCGGTTTCCGCGGCCGACGACACCAGAAGAGGTGGATGCAAACCGGCGCATCACCATCCGGGTGCTGGAGTCCTGAAGCACATTACCTTTAGGGCATGGCCCGCCTGCAGGTTTTCGCGGTTGCTCTTCTGATTTCAGTGGGGGCACATGGACAGTCCGTTTGGGATTTGGAGCGGTGCCTCGGGCACGCGATGGAACATGCCCTCGCAGTGCAAGAGGCCTTGCTGGCCGCAGAACGCGCAGAAACCGGAGAACTTTTGGCCCGCGGCGCATTCTTGCCGAACCTCAACGGCACCGCTTCGCATGGCTACAACGTCGGCCAGTCCATCGACCCGTTCACAAACCAATTTGCTTCCACCCGCATCCGGTCGAACAGCTTCGGGCTGAGCACTGGCGTAGTGCTGTTCAACGGTTTCCAAAACCACCTGAACCTGCGCCGCGCCCGGCTCGGCATCGACCTCGCGCAAGCCAGCGCAGACCAGGTGCGGAATGAAATCGCCCTCTCGGTCGCCAGTGCCTACCTCAACGCGGTCTTCCAGCACGAGCTGGTCCGCCTCGCTGCCTTGAACGTCGCCGCAACCCAGCGCCAAGTGGACCGCATCAGCCGCTTGGTAGCAAACGGGGCCGCAGCCGAGGGCGATTTGGCCGAGGTACGTTCGCGGCTTGCATCTGACAAGGCGAACGAAGTTGCTGCGCTGAACGCACAAGCCCTTGCGGAACTCGCCCTGGTACAACTCCTGCAACTCGACGCCGACGCTGCACGCGACTTCACCCTCGCCATCCCCCGCGAAGAATCGCTGAGCCCCGACGCCTTGCCTGCCTCGGCCGACGCTGCCGTGGAGTACGCCCTGTCCACGATGCCCCAAGCCCGCCGGGCCGACCTGGTTTGGCAAGATGCCGGCTACGCCCGCGACATTGCACGCGCACAGCAGTTGCCGCAGCTCTTTGCCAGCTACAGCATGGGCACAGGCTACTCCGGCGCGCAGCAAACGGGCGTGGGCACTGCCGAAGTGGTGACCTTTCCCATCGGCGTGGTGGAAGGCACGGGCGACATCGTCTATTCGGGTGCCGAGGTCTATCCGGCGTATGAACCTGTGCCGTTTGCGGACCAAATCGCGGACAACCGCAGACAAAGCCTCTTCTTCACCCTCAACGTTCCCATTTTCAACAACTTGTCTCGCAAAGGCGACATCGCCCGGGCGGACGTGGATGTGCGCTCAGCGGCCATCGCCCGCGAACAAGTGCGCACAGCCCTCCGGAACGAGGTCGAGACCGCCTTCGCAGACGCCCGGGCCGCCGACGCCACCCTGACCGCCAAGCGACTCCCGCAGCGTCGCCAGCTCGGAGA
>CAZMNI010000043.1:0-547 GCA_964567615.1 uncultured Chryseobacterium sp. | reverse complement strand
TGAGAAACGGTTCGAAGCCGGCGCACTCGACGCCTTCGCCTATGCTGACGCCCGCACCCGGCGCGATGCCGCCGCCGTAGACCGCCTCCGTGCATTCTACGACGCCGTCTTCACTTCGAAAATCCTATCGTTCTACCTCGGTCGCCCGCTAGCACTCTGACTGCCATGAAGATTTCAAAACGCATCTGGATCGGTGTCGCCGTGGTCGTGGTGGGGCTCGGAGTTGCGGCGTACTTCTTCGGAGGTCGCAGCAAACCCACGGTCATCGAAACCGAAGCAGCAGCTGCCCGCGATCTCGTCGAACGCGTAACCGCCTCCGGCAAAATCCAGCCCGCCTCCGAGGTGGCCATCACAGCCCAGGTAAGCGGTGAGATCCTCGAGCTCCCCGTCAAGGAAGGCGACTGGGTCACGAAGGGCACCCTGCTGGTCCGCATCAACCCGGACCTGTACCAAAGCGCCCTCAACCGCGCCCTCGCCGGTCTCAACTCCGCCCGTTCGAACCTCGCCACTGCGCGCGCCGGTCTCGCACAGGCGGAAGCCGCCTTCT